>NZ_CABTML010000123.1:0-38300 GCF_902485895.1 uncultured Anaerobiospirillum sp.
ATCAATAGGCTCTAGTTGCGACATAGGTAGTGAGGATACTAACCACCTATGCCGTCAACAGAGTGCGGATAAGTCCAATAAGGATGTGTAACTTTGAACAACTTTTTTGGAACAGGGATAACTCTCTTAAGAACGCACTTAGCTTAAGTGTCATTTTCTAATGTGTTATGCGTTGAGGCGGTATTCCAGGGCTGTTAGATGACCTTCCTGGAATACCCGGCCTTGCGCTGGGTGTTTTTGATGAAGAAGAATATTTTAGCCATTTCCTTACTGGCAGCGTCAGTATTTGCAGTTACCGCTTGCGGTGGTGATGACAAGAAGGGTGCTGATGCAGCTGCAGCTGTTAGCGCAGCAGCTAACGTAAAGGTTGATGAGAAGAGCTCTTTTGAGGACAAAGTTTCCTATTCTGTAGGTGCTTCTGTTGGTTCTTACATTGCAACCATTCACCGTGAGCAGAGCGAGTTCATTGGTAGCCTTAACAACGACATCGTTATTAAGGGTTTCATCGATGCATTAAACTCTTCAACCACCTTATCTGAAGAAGAGATCTCTGACACCTTAGTAACCTTAGACAAGAAGGTTCGTGAAGGCGTAGATAAGAAGCAGAAGGCTGATGCTAGCAAGACCTTAGAAGATGGCAAGAAGTTCTTAGAGGAAAACGCCAAGAAGGAAGGCGTTAAGACTACTGAGTCTGGTCTACAGTACAAGGTTTTAAAGGAGGGTAAGGGCAAGACTCCTACCCCAACTGATACCGTTCGTGTAACCTACAAGGGCACCTTAATCGACGGTACTGTTTTTGATGAGCAGCAAGAGCCTATCTCATTCCCACTAGCTAACATCATCCCAGGTTGGATTGAGGGTCTGCAGTTAATGAAGGAAGGCGGCTCTATGGAGCTGTACATCCCATCTGATCTTGCTTACGGCGAGATGGCCGCAGGCGACTTAATTAAGCCTAACTCAACTTTAGTATTCCGCATTGACTTAGTTGAAGTTGTTGCTCCAGAGGCTAAGAAGAAGTAATTTTCTTAAGTCCCTGATACAAGCCTAGCTTGTAGCAAAATGAAAAAAGGCCCTAAGGTAGATTACTTTAGGGCCTTTTTTCGCTTTTGACTTAGTTAGATGTTATAGAGGTCTAAAGTCATCTACTGCCAGAGGGGTTGGAGCTTCAACATCTTTGGTAGCTCTCTTGCCAAGGAAGTCTTTTAATCTACGTGGCTCCAGACCGCAACCAGGGCGCACAATACGCACGTGATCTTCAGTGAGCACATCACCAGCTTTTAAAGAACGCACTAAGTATACCGAGCGGCGATCAACACGCTTTTGCATGTCGATATCACCAAGCTTAATGCCTTTGACGCCTAAGGACATAGCTGCAATAACGCTTTGATCTTTGAGATCACGCAGCTCTTGAGGAGTCATAGAAAAAGCTGCATCAATACCGCTGTCGCGATCGCGAGCAAAGTGCTTTTCAATCATGTCAGCGCCCAAGGCAGTCGCTGCAATATCTAAAGTATGGCCGATAGCGTGGTTAGAGAGGCCAGCCTTGCAGCCATAACGCTCTTTGAAAAACGGAATAGAGTTGAGGTTGAAAGTCTTAGGATCAGCTGGATAACGGCTTTCACAGTGCAAGATAGTCAGATCTTTACAGCCATTATCTTGAGCAACTTTCACTGCATAATCGATTTCTTCTAAGGTAGCTAAGCCTGTAGACATGACCAGAGGCTTTTTAGTCTGAGCGCAGTAGGCGATGAGCTGAGGGTAGTTAAGCTCAAATGATGCAATCTTATAGACTGGGCATCCAGCCTTTTCAAGCACGTCAACATCATCAGGGCAGAATGGGGAGCTAAATAAAGAAATGCCTTTAGCACGAGCATGGGCAAATAAAGGATCCATCCACTCACGAGGGGTTTTAGCCTCTTTGTACAGATCATAGAGCTTATATCCACTCCACAGTCCGCTATTGATTCTAAACTCAGGGCGATCACAGTTAATGGTAATGGAATCTTCAGTATAGGTCTGAATCTTTACCATATCGGCACCACACTCATGCGCAAGGTCGATAAGCGCAATGGCCTCTTCAATACGACCCTGATGGTTGCCTGATATCTCGGCTACAATGACAGGAGGACGTGGCTCAAAAGTTTCGTCAGTACCCTCAATAGTAAATCTCTCGCCCATTAGTAACTCCTTAAAGAAATCTAGTTAGTGCCGTTGGCACATCCACGCCATTATAAACCGCTAGCACTCAATTAGTGTCTAATACAGCACGCCAAATGCCAATAAAGCTGCATTCATGTGCAAAAACCAACAATGCACGTTCTCATGTTATGTTGCTGAAAAAATAGGCCCAAATGAGCTATTGTGCAGCTGAAAAATGAGGCCCAAATGAACTATTGTGTGGCTGAAAACAAAGAAGGCTCAAATGATTTATTGTGTGGCTGAAAACAAAACAGGCCCAAACCTGATGGAGTGGGCCTGTGTGATCGTCAATTGTGTCTTGGGGCTATGGCAACTTGTTTAAGTTTTCCACGGCTTTGAGTACTTGCTCTTGAGTGGCTAGACCTAAGCCCGAATCTACGACCTTGCCAGTCTTATCAAGAGTTACAAAGAATGGCACGCCAACAACGTGGTACTTGTCTACTAATGCCTTGATGCTAGGGTCAGCTGCATCAGTAATATTGATGACTACACGACGCATGCTTGAGGTAGCATCTAAGAAAGGCTTTTGTGAGTAAATGGTCTTCTCCATGTACTTACAATTGGTACACCACTCAGCTGTGAAGACTACGTATGACTTGTTATTAGCAGTTACATTCTTTAAAGATGACTTACTTGATGCGCCATAGAACTCAGAGTAGGTATTATGGTCATTGTTCTTTTGAATGTATGGCAGCGACATGAAAGTCAGAGCTGCGGCAGCAATACAGCTTATGCTAGTGGTTAATACCGCCATCTTCTTACGTACGATAATGTATAAGATGGTGCTCAAGGCATATGCGCTACAGATAAAGATGGTAGCTGCAGCAAAGAGTGATTCTGAGCGGCCCATCATATGACGGGTAATGACATAAGCGGTAACGACCAGAATAATGGCCATAACACGCTTAATAACCTCACCTGCGATACCTGAGTGCTGTAAGAACTTAGAGCCAAATACACCAATAATAAATAAAGGAGCAGCCATACCTAAGCCAATAGCAAAGAACACTAAGGAACCGATCATGAGGTTGCCACTTTGCATAACGTACAGCAGAGCACCTGCAAGCGGTGCTGAGGTACATGGGCTAGCAATTAAAGCTGAGAGCAGGCCTAAGAGGAATGCACCAGAGAAGCTTCTGGTGTTGAGAACTGAGATCTTAGACTGCAGTTTATTGGTAAAGCCTTGCGGTAGCTTGAGCTCAAACCAGCCAGCACAAGCTGCAGCACAGATTAAGAGCAAGATAGCGATCAGAGCGGTTAACACAGGGCTTTGCAGGAGGCCATGCAGCTGAGCACCTAAAAGTGAGAATGCCACGCCAAGAACGGTGTATGTTAAGGAAAGACCCATGGCATAACCAAAGTTTTGCCATGCTAGATGTTTTAGGCGTTCGGCACGTGACAAGAGATCTAAATCGACATTAGCCTTTTTCTGATTATGACTTGATGGATCCATTGGGCGACGATTGCCATTCGATCCAATGATCATGGCAGAGAAAATTGGCAGCATTGGCAGCACACATGGAGTGAGGTCAAGGCCAATACCCAAGGCAAAGCATAACAATAAGCCGATGAGTAAATTTTCAGTCAGCAATGCACTGATCGCATCTGACTTGCCCTCAGTATCAATCATGTAATCCATGACGCTACGCTTTTGCGCAGGTGGATTAAATGATTTAGTTACGGTCTGTTCACTAGAGGTAGTGGCACTGTCAGAATCGCTAAGCTCATCTTCATCTTTATCATCTGCATCAGTGGATGTAGTTTCGCCTTCAAAGTTATAGTTACCAGTGGCGTATTTAGATAGCTCCTCAACTGAAGTTACACCGATCTTATTGAGATCTTCGGTGCTGTACATGCTTTGAGTTTTGAAGTTGTAAGCATCTTCATTAGAGCTATTGTTGTATTCACTAGCATGACGAGAAAGGTTGCTAAGGAGCGCACTACCAACAGCTACGGTAGGCTCAATACCATTAGGAGGGTAGTCTTGATCTAATGGTGCCTCATGCATCTTATCCATGTCGTTTTCAGACATGATTGCAGCTACATTTGCCTCAGAGTAGGTAGTTGTGTTTTCAGAGTCCTTGGTTGCTAAAGCTTTAGCTTCATCTTTTGCTTTGGCTGCCTTGCTTGCCTCTTCTCGAGCTAGGAGTACTTGATCCTCGCTCATGGTCTTTTTAATGACAAAGGTAAAGCGTTGTGGTGGATAGCAAATACCTGACTCGTCACAGCCTTGATAGTTAAAGTCTAAGACTGCGCCAGAGGTGGCCTTAATTAAAGGGACGCGAATATCTACACGATCAAAGTAAACCTCGGAGGTGCCTAAAGCATCTTTGTGGATGACAGCTTCAGGCATGATTGGGTCACTAAAGCGTACTTGATCTTTATTGCCATTGATGAGGATAGAGCTTTTATAAACGTATGACTTATTGCGCATCGAGATAGTGAAGACAACATCTCCACCATCAAGGTCTGCATCCATATAAAAAGGTAAGGTATTGACTAAAGCAGGAGATCCTGCATAAAAGAAATTGTTCTCTAGTCCACCAGAGCCATTTAAAAAGTCGGTATTGACGGTAGGAGGCGCGTTCTTGAGTACTCCGCCAGTGTCAATTTCATTGATACCAAAGCCGCCAGAGAATTGTTGTGAGTCAATTACGACAGGATCGGTAAGTCGTTGCTCGCTTACTTTTGCCTTGTGGTTATCGGTAGCGGCATTAGCAGCGCCTACACTTAGAATGCTACAAAGTGAGATGGCACTAGCTATGACAAGGCTCTTCACTTTTGACAAGGTAAGGGCAGATAAGGGACGGTTAGCTAATGAAATAAGCGTCATAATCCTCATTTAGCGCGTATACCACAGGCTATATCAAGCGGAGGACGCGCTTATCTCCTTTAAAGTACAGTTAAGAAAGATTTCGTTTTCAACGAGCTTTGGTCTTATGTAGCTGATGAATTGCTGATTAACTACTTGCAACAGTTGCTAATATTACAACGCATGATACGGTTTTTTCTTAGCATCTTGCTAAGTAATGTAAGTCACAGGCATAAGATTCTCATTGCACAGATTTGGCTGCCAGCCTCATAAGAGGCAATCTTAAAGATGAGCTTGCATAGTAGCACGATACAAGTAATAAGCTTTTGCATGCACAAGCAGCCTTCTTATGTTTTCTTGAGTGGAGTTTAAATAAGCTCTAAGTAAGATTAGTCAAAACACCTTATCTTGTACTTTGTGTACTGTAATATCGCAACGGCTCTAAAACGTGAGATAATTAGGAAATAATGAATGCTGTAAAAGCCTAGGCTAACTCAATTGATTTGAGTAAAACTGCATAGATATGTGCTTGTGTGTGGTATGCCAAATTGCCGCAATGGATCTTTTAGTAGTTGAGAAAAATTTGCACTAATGATCCATCAGTATAAATTTGCAAAGCCAAATATAATAGAGATACAGGCCTATCATCTGTTAAAAGAAAGCTGCTTCGACAATTCATAAAACGACCTTTACAGTCTGTTTTAGCAGTTGAAGAATAGGTTTGCATTGGAAAACTTATAGATAAGAGACTCTCTCTTATCCTTACCCCCGCGCATCAGAACAAGCTTATGCTTGGCGCTATTGCACTACAAAGAGTACGCTCTCGAGCGTGCTTTTTTAGTTTATACACCATTAAACGCCTGTACTTGCCTTTCAGGAGCTCCGTATGCCATTACTTGTCATCTTCTTTTTATGGGTTGCACTAGAGATTTATGCATTCGTGCTTGTGGGTGACGCTTTAGGCTACTTAGCTGCTATTTTCCTTATTTTTGCCATTGGCTATATCGGTGTAGCAATTACTCGTAAGGTTTTAGCCCATGACCTTAAGGCCTTGCACTTTGCAATGCAGATTTTAATGAATACGGGGGCAGGCGATGAGTCTGATCCTTTATTTAAGAAGGTGATGAGCACTATTGAAAATACTGATGCTAGTGCTAGAGGCGCATTCATCTCCTCCTTACGTATGCGCTGCTTAAAAGATCAGGGCATCATCGCTTTATTTGTTATTCCAGGTTTTATTACTGATGCTTTTGCACTGCTGTTTTTACTACTGAGCTTAAAGTCAGGCTTAGTTGAGGGTATGTTCTCAGGTAAGGTCTTTGAAAAGGCAAGTGTTTTTGGCTTTGCTAGCAAGGGTACAGATCCTTATGGCAAAAGTGCTCGTGATTTAGAAAAGGAAGCTGAGGCATTTGCTAAGGAACAACAGGGCAATATTCCAACTATGCGTCCAGATGCAGGCAAGGCCACAGTAGAAGAAATGAAGTCACGTTTCCAAGCTGAAAAAGAAGTCAAGGATGCCAAATTCGAGGAGATAAAGGATGACGAATAACTCTCCTCTTCAAGCTCTAATGTCGCAACGTCAGCTGATACGAGTGGCAAGATTTCTAGAGCGACGATGCTCTTTTAAATAAGCCTAGCCTTAATCATGATTAGGCAGACATTACATTAAGCTAACTTTCATCAGTACATGCTCTTAACAGCTTGAGTGCACAATGTGCACCCGTAAGCTTTTTCCATGGCTTTATAGCTAGAGTTATTTTTAGAGTGTGCAATAGATAGTTATCTACCAATACAAAACTCAAAGACCAAAGGATTTTCAAGAACAACTTTAGTTAGGCTGCTTTGAGTTTTCAAACATGACTTACTCTTGTCGAGAAGAGTGTCATGTTGTTTTCTTTATCGTTTTGCAGAGGTTAAAAATGTCCCAAGCTAAGTACTACATACTACTGCTAGTAGTATGCTTGATTTGGGGTGCTACACCGGCTAGCGGTAAGTTCACCGTAGAGGCCTTCTCTCCTTTACTCATTACCGGCACTCGTTTTGCCATCATGGCTGCGATCTTATTCTTATACCTAATCATTACAGGCAATAAGAAAGACTTAAAGCCATCGCGCGAGGTGCTCTACATTGCAGCAGCAATGGGCTTTATGGGTATCTTAGTGCACAACGGCTTGCTCTTTTATGGCCTTAACTACACCACTGCTACTAATACAGCTTTAATTGAGAGTATCGGCCCAACTGCTACTACCATCTTGGCTTTCTTCTTCTTAGGTGAACGCCTTAGCAAAGGTGGCTGGGTCGGTATTGCTATTTCATGTGCCGGTGCCGTCACCATCGTCTCTAAGGGATCTATCAACAATTTGTTAAACCTCGAGTTTAACTATGGTGACATCATGATTTTGGTCTGTGAAATTGCATGGTCAGCCTATGCTGTTATTTCATGGAACATTCATGGTCGCATCGGTACTATCGGTATGACCGCTTGGTCAGGTATGTTCGGTGCGCTGATGTGCTATAGCGTTGGTGCTGTTACAGGTACTTTAGAAATCTATACCGTGACTCAAGAGGCTATTTTAGGCTTTGGTTACTTAGTGTTCTTCTCAGGTCTGTTTGCCTTCGTATCCTGGAACTACGCTATGTCCATCGTGGGTGCCTCTAAAGCCGGCGTATTTGTTTACTTAGTTCCTCTAACCGGTGGCTTTGTAGGCGTGCTTTTCTTAGGCGAGGAGATTCTACCTGCTCAAATCATTGGTGCTTTCTTGATTTTATTTGGTGTAGTTATTACTACCCGCGCCAAGGTTAATCTTAAAGTTGCCAAAGATGTTAAAGCAGCTGAGAATGGTTTGCCTACCTCAGCTGAAAAAGATCTGCTGCAGCGTTTCCCAGAGCTTGCTCAAAAGCACAATGAAAAGCTCGCTGCTAAGGGCGTAGAGATTCCAAATGCTAGCGATGTGGCTAAGTCCATCGAAAAGGCTACCATTGTCAAAGATAAGCTAGCTGCCCAAAGCGCAGCCACCTTAGAAAGTGCTACTGCAAATACAGGTGCGCCTACTACCTTAGAAAGTGCAAATACAGATGCGCCAACTACTACCTTAGTAGGCGCAGCTGCAGATACCGAAGCTGCAGCCACGCTAGAGGATGCTACGACAGCTAAAAGTGCTGACAAGGCGCAAGCTAAAGGCTAGAAATTAAAGACTTAACAAGCGATGAGGGAGCATAATGCGCCCTCTTTGCTTTTTAGGGGTACAGAAAATCGAATCAAGGCATTTGAGGCGCTTAAAAGATCTTTTAGTTGATACTAAATCTCAAATACAGCATTTATTCTTGAAAGTTAGCTGGCGCTAAAATGGCATATTTATGCGCTTTTTATGGTGAGTGCTGCAATCTTTATAAAGTATTTAGGAAAAAATTTTGTAACTTGGCCTTGAAATGCAAAATGCCCATCCCCACTTAGTATTCTGTACGGGTAGATTGTCATAAAAGATCGACGTACTTAAATGATTGGTTTGCATGAGGGGCTGTTTGAGTCCTTTAGATTTACAAAAGAGGGCAATGGGAATTGTTCCTCACAAACCAGTCAGATTTGAAGCACCTAGCTTATAAAGCAGGTAGCCAGAGTTTTTAGCATATGAGTTTCATCAACATGCACTCAGGCACAGATTGATGAAACCTGGAATTTTCAGGCATAAAAATGAAGTTAGTTCCTTTATACGACCGTGTAATCATCAAGCCATTTGAGGTTGAGACCAAGTCCGAGGGCGGCATCTTATTAGGTTCTGCTGCTCAGAAGTCAACTCGCGGTAAAGTTATTGCCGTTGGTAATGGCCGCATTCTCGATAACGGTAGCACCGCTCCTTTAAGCGTTAAGGTTGGCGACGTTGTTGTTTACAACGAAGGCTACGGCACCAAGAAAGAGCGCTTAGACGGTGAAGAGGTTTACATCCTCTCCGAGAGCGACATCTTAGCAATTGTTAACGAGTAAGATTTCAGGTAGTAAGGATTAAGAAAAATGGCTGCTAAAGACGTATTTTTTGGTAACGAAGCACGCGCTCAGATGTTAGAGGGCGTAAACACCTTAGCTAACGCTGTTAAGGTAACTTTAGGTCCTAAGGGCCGTAACGTAGTTCTCGATAAGGCCTACGGCGCTCCATTAATCACCAAGGACGGTGTTACTGTAGCTAAGGAAATCGAGCTTGATGGCAAGTTCCAGAACATGGGCGCTCAGATGGTTAAGGAAGTTGCTTCTAAGGCCAACGACGCTGCTGGTGACGGCACCACCACCGCTACCGTTTTAGCTCAGGCTATCGTTACTGAGGGTTTAAAGGCTGTTGCAGCTGGTATGAACCCAATGGATTTAAAGCGTGGTATCGATAAGGCTGTTGCAGCTGCTGTTGCTGAGTTAAAGACCTTATCTACCGAATGCAAGGACTCTAAGTCAATTGCTCAGGTTGGTACCATCTCTGCAAACTCTGACACCACTGTTGGTAACTTAATCTCCGAGGCTATGGAGAAGGTTGGTCGTGACGGCGTTATCACCGTTGAAGATGGTCAGGGTCTTGAGGATCAGTTAGACCTCGTAGAGGGTATGCAGTTCGACCGTGGCTACTTATCCCCATACTTCATCAACAAGGCTGACACTGGCTCTGTTGAGCTTGAGAACCCATACATTCTCCTTTGCGACAAGAAGATCGCTAACATCCGCGACATTCTTCCTATCCTCGAGGGCGTAGCTAAGGCTGGTAAGTCATTACTGTTAATCGCTGAGGACGTTGAGTCTGAGGCATTAGCTACCTTAGTTGTTAACAACATGCGCGGCATCGTAAAGGTTGCTGCTGTTAAGTCCCCAGGCTTTGGCGATCGTCGTAAGGCTATGTTACAGGATATCGCTATCTTAACCGGCGGTACCGTAATCTCTTCAGACTTAGGCATGGAACTCGAGAAGGCAACCTTAGATGATTTAGGTGTTGCTAAGCGCGTAGTTATCACCAAGGACAACACCACCATCATCGACGGTGCTGGTGAGGCTCAGGACATCGCTGATCGTGTTGACCAGATCCGTAAGCAGATCGAAGAGTCAACCTCTGAGTACGATCGTGAGAAGCTCCAAGAGCGTGTTGCTAAGCTCGCTGGCGGTGTTGCAGTAATCAAGGTTGGTGCTGCTACCGAAGTTGAGATGAAGGAGAAGAAGGCTCGCGTTGAGGACGCTATGCACGCAACCCGCGCTGCTGTTGAAGAGGGCGTTGTTCCAGGCGGCGGTGTTGCTTTAGTTCGCGTAGCTTCTAAGATCTGCGGCAAGATCGACGGCGACAACGAGGACCAGAAGGTTGGTATCAAGGTTGCCCTGCGTGCTATGGAAGCCCCATTACGTCAGATCGTTGCTAACGCTGGTGAAGAGCCATCAGTTGTTGCTAACAACGTTCGTACCGGTGAGGGCAACTACGGTTACAACGCAGCTACAGACACATACGGTGACATGATCGAGATGGGTATTCTTGATCCAGCTAAGGTAACTCGTTCTGCTCTGCAGTTTGCTGCTTCTATCGCTGGTTTAATGATCACCACCGAGTGCATGATCGCTGACGCTCCTAAGAAGGACGAGCCAGCCATGGCCCCAGGCATGGGCGGCATGGGTGGTATGGGCGGCATGGGCGGCATGATGTAATAGCCCGTCGTAAGGTTATCCATACGTACTTAAGACCTAAAGGCATCTAAGCTTAATCAAGCTTAAATGCCCTAGGCATCAAATGGCTCCTAGGCTCACGCTTAGGAGCCTTTTTTATGCCTATAAACTAAGGCAAATCTAGGTTTGTTTTGCTATCTTAAGTGGCCCTTTAGTGCTTAAGCTAGCAATAGCTAGAAATGCTTTAATTTTTGGAGATAGCTATGGAGCTAGTTTCATGGTTTACCATCGTCGGTGCGGCCGGGCAATGTGCCTTTGGTGCACGAATGCTGCTGCAGTGGCTTCTCTCTGAAAAAGCAGGGCAGGTGATAAATCCTGCTATGTTTTGGTGGCTGTCGCTCTTAGGCGCGGTTTGTATGAGCGTGTATGGCTTTTTACGCAATGATGCGGCCATTTTGCTCTCTCAAGTGCTTGCCTATTATGTGTATGTATACAATCTACATCTGAAAGAACAGCTCAAGCATTTAAAGAGAGTCGGCACTATTGCTATTTGTATCCTGCCGCTTGTCTTGCTTGCCTGCCTATTAACTGACAATGATGCCTTTGCTAGCCTCTTTTTAAATGAGGAGCACATACCAAGCGCCTGGCTCATTTTTGGTACCGTAAGCTACTCACTCTTTACGATCCGTTATCTTTATCAGTCATTCATTTCTCATCATGCTGGCCAATCACTGTTGCCACTGCCATTTTGGTATATCAGTATTGTTGCCGCTGTATCAGTTCAAGTGTACGGTATATATCGTTCTGACATCGTGCTGATCGTCAGCCAAGCAGGCGGTCTTATCGTCTATATTCGCAATATCATGCTTCACTATAAGCACAAGCGTGAACAACAAATCAACGCCTAGTGATTATGGCTGCTAAAAACTGCTTATTAGCTTGGTATGCCAATGCTAGCTATAAACTGCTTATCAGCTTGGTATACCAATGCTAGCTATAAACTCATAACATAAACTATTAGTTAATACACAAGCTCTTTTGCACAATTGCCTCTTTAGCATAATGTCTATACTGATGTTGCGCCTTAACAGGGCGTAGACATGGTAAATGGCCTATATTATCGCGCTGTTCATTTCTTTCTTGTTTGTAGCGCTTGGCAACTTTGGTATATTAGATTCACTTTTCTACTTGAGCGTGTACGTTTCTTGCTTAAGTATCTATTAAGCTACGTGTGGTAGCTATCAATGCCTATGAGCTTTTTAGGTTAGATATCCTCTATGCTCATTTGGGTAATGCTCAGAAGTCATCTTTGATTTGTATAACGGCCATCTAAGTCTGGCGTTATTTTCTTGCTCGCTATGAAATCTAATCGTGTCTACCTGTTGTTGCTTTTGGGAATTATGGCAGCATTCATGCCTGCGCTGCTATTACGTGACTTCAGTGTCGACTTAGAGTTACCTTTCATTGCTTTAGCATTAGAGACTTTAGAGCAAGGCTCCATTTATGCCTTTAATGACTCATCCTTAACCTACGCGCAAAGCTCGCCGGTTTACTTATGGATAGTGATGCTCTCATTAAGCCTGTCAGCACACTATGCCCTGCCGATACTCTTATTTATCTCGCTCCTTTCGTTCCTTGTTATTCTTTCGGCCTTAGATCGTCTTTTGGCCTCAGAGTTTAGACATCAAGAGCGTCTTTTGATTATTGTCGGCATGTGTTCCATGCTGCTTTTAGATGTTGGCGTACTCACAGCTCGCGTTGATATGCTCTTTGCGGCCGTGCAATTGCTCGCATACACCAAGATTATCAAGCGCTATCAGCTCATTCATGACACTGCTGTAGGTCAATTGCGTCCAAAGTTTGGCAATCTGTCCATCCCGCTACTGCTCTTTGCAGGCATCTTTATTACTGGTTTTGATGCTTTAGTAGTGATTATGGTGTCTCTGCTTGCTCTGATGGCTGTGAATAAAGAGATAAAGCGCTTTTTTGAGGTGTTTAGACCTCATTACTTTGTCATTATTCTTTTATGCTCAGGATTAGTCACTCTCTCAATCTATATTGATTGTGGTTCTAGTGGCGTGAGCTTATTTTTCGACAAATTCATCAAGAATCACAGCTTAGTCAATGCATTCATGGGGGCACCAGAGTATTGGAAAGAGCAAGCTCAAGTGGCAGGATCGGCTCTTTCACCACTCTTCATGAGCGCATCTTCAGGTCAGGGCATCCTTGCCGCTTGGCTTACTGGCGATGATTTATTTAGTCTTGGACTAAGACTTTTTGTGCTTTTAAATCTGCCAATTGGTCTGTGCGCTCTGTACTTTATCGTAAGACAGCTCTTTACCCGCAATTGCACTAACTTAAAGATTCGCGCCTGCATTATCTTTGTTTTAGTGTCATCTTTGACCGTAATCTTGCCTAATGCTGAGCATGACTTGTACTTCCTGCCAGCAGCACCACTACTTTACTACTATGTGATTCTTTCTTATCGCAGCATGCAAGAAAAGGCTATGTTGCGTCGTATTTCGCAAAATGTTTTTGATGAGCTTTCGGGCAAGAATCACGAGATAGATGATTTAAACGACGCACAGAATACAACTAAGCAAGAAGGCCCAGTTATCGCCTATGAAGTGAAAACAGGCTCAGCTTTCTTAGCCTCAGCTGAAGACCTCAAGTCTTCATCTGTGCAAATGAGCAAGCCACATATGGCCTCATATGAGACTGACTTTGAGGGCAATGAGCACGATAGCCACACTAAACATGATGTGCTCTTAAAAAATAATAATGATGAGCATAGTACCTCATCTAGCAAGGTCGACTCTTACAAACACTCTAGCGTTGCAAAAGAGGCAAAAGACGCAGATTCAACCGAGATTAAGTCTAGTGCTGAGCATGCATTTAGTGTAGAAAGTGGTAGTGCTTCTTTAGTATTGCTTGATGAGTCAGGCAAGCCAGATGAGAGCGTAATGACCGAGGAACAGCGTGCTGCAGCTCGTCGCGAAGAGAAGAAGCAAAAGGCACGTCTTAAGCAAGATATGCTTGCTCGTGAACAAGAGCTTAAGAATAGAGAGAAGGCCATCTCAGAGGTGGGTAGCGCTGTTCAAAGAGTAGGCGAAATTCAAGTTGAGATGATTAAGAATGCCCCTGATGGATCACAGGCAATGTTACATGCATTGGCTGCGATGCAAGGTGGCAAACGTATTGGTATCGAGATTACTGGTAGCGGTCACTTACTCTTTGGTTTAAGTGCGCGTACTGAGCGCAATCCATTGCCAATTGCTTTAAGTGCTGCGTTGATACTCCCAATGTTTGCTTATGCAGCATTGTTCTTCTTATTCATCACCGATTATGGCAACTTCCCTGTAGCAAATGAGCCAATGATTGGTATTGGCCTTGGCTTCTTAGTCTTTATGTGTCTGCCTGCAGCTATGTTTGTCATCAATAGACTGATGATCTTTGCCATGGCTATGCTCGGTTTAGGTACTCTTGGCTTTGTATTCTTATCATCATTCGCTCTGCCATATGTGAATGCATCCATTGCTATTGGCAAGCAGGCTCAGGCTGTTTCTACACGCATTGATAAGGGCTCATCAAATGTCCTATGCTACTTTGGCAATGGCAAGGCTGCCCCATTCTACGTTTATGACAGTCGTATCATCGTGCGTGCCGATGACTCTAATCTAGAGCTGTGCTTAAAGAATAACTTTAATATCATCATCACCGATGAGCGTCTTAGCAACAATTTGCAGTGGAATGCTTTGCTTGAGCATCAGAAAGTAGTTGATTTTGGCTCTGCTGTATTCGTTCCAGCCAAGCTCAAAAAAGGCTCAAGTGAGACTCTCAACTCATCAACTGACAAGGGCACTCTGCCACTGCGCTCTTCAGCTGAGGGTGCAAGTATCAGCACAGAGGTAGCAGGTAAAGCACGTCTGCAGCTACCTTTGCACGAGGATGCGCCTAAAGCAGAGTAGCAGTCTGACTAGCAGCTCCGCTCCGTGTTGCGCCCACCGTTATCGCATTTGGCACACAACAGTGATAGAGCCTTTTGCTCTACGCCAAGCGCTCGCACCACACGCGCAAGAGCCATCTCTCTATTGCCTCACGTTTTAAGTAAGATTCTTGCGCCCACTAACTAAGGGTGCTATTGCCCAATAATTTAGGCTATAGCTCTTGAGCTGAATAATCGATCATCTCAAAACATCCCCATCCATCATGAACATTCAATCAAATTGCATGAGGCATTTTTGTTGAGGTTAAACATCAACTTCATTTGTTTGGCACTTCCAGCGAGGTGCTTCTTGACAGTCGTTGATAAGGTCTATGCATTCAGTGATACGACGTTCTAGTTCTTTCTCGTTCGCTACTTTAATGCTTTGAAGCAAAATTCTAATAATTTTGGCAAACCATGCTTCAATCATATTTAGCCATGCAGCGTGCTTAGGATTCATAACAAACTCAAAGCGGCTATTCGTACTTTGAATAAATGCCTGAGTTTCTTTTGAGCAGGTGAGTCTATGGCTATCAAGAGCCACCTTTATAAGCTTTTCTTTTGCATATGTCTTATCAAGCAGTTTTAGAAAATCTACAAACTCATAGCTTCTATGATGCTCACGAACAACAGCTGTTACTTTGCCAGAAATGAGATTAATGGCTGCTAGCAGGTATAAGGAGCCATGGCGCTTGATTTCGCTATCTCGTGATGTGGTTAAATGCTGCGCATTTGCTAAGCTGCCTGCATTAGAAGATGAACGTCTTTTAACCAAAGAATCGTCATCATATGAGACGCGGTAATAAGCATCCTTAAGATTATGCTCAATTGCTAGATTGATGGCTTTGTAGAGAACAAGAACATTGTTAACGTTGTCTGTAGAAGAGTCGTCAGTGCGCTCAAGATAGTACTTAATATTTTGAGGTTTTGACTTGTTTAGTATCTTCCAAACCAGTAGATTTTGACACATTACTAAGTTCTGTAAATCCCTTATCTGAACAATGATTTTTTATGTATTCTCTAAGTAGGTTGATACTCCACAGTTCATGCTTGTAGCCTAAATTCTTAGGATTAGTACAAGCAAGCTCGATTACATAGCTCTTTGCATCATCACTAATAGTAATCGGTCTGCCAGAGCGCTCAAGGTCAGCCCAACAAGATGCTATACCATGCTGTAAGTACTTGTTGATAACATTGTGAATAGATTGACGTGAGAGTTTAACTTCGCTAGCGATCTCTGATGGAGTCTTGCCTTCATGAGCAAGCTTAAGAATAGTTGCATTCCTAAATGAGGTATGACTTTGTGCTCTGCCTTTTAGGATAGTTCCTACTTCTGACAACTCATCTTCAGTGAGCTTAATAGTCTTTTTGATTGGACGAGACATGCTAGCAACTCCTCAAAGTCTCCCTGATACGACACCATTACTATGGATCCGCATTAAAGCAACAATCTAATGCAAAGCTGTTTGCTAGTCCTTGGCCTTGTCTTTGGATAGCTTAATTAGAATTATGCTCATTACGGTAACAAAAAGTACGCTAAGAGCCTGACAGAGGTAGGTATAAGGAAGGGTAATGGCGTGTGCAAGGAAACCAATGAGCGCAGGTCCAATCAAAATGCCAGTAAAGCCGATGGTGTTGACTATAGTAACCGAGATATGGGTTGGCACTTCTTTAATGCGTGCAGTGATTGAGACGAGTTGAGGCACAACATTAGATGCTCCAACACCAATAAGTGCAAAGCCTAAGAAAGCGGCGCTGTAGTGAGGAATCACAACCGTTACTATAAAGCCTGCCATGATGAACATTGTGCCAATGATAATGACTTTGCCACGTCCAAATTTAGAAACGACCTTGTCACCAGTTAAGCGGCAGATAGTCATCATGACCGCAAAAGCTGCATAGCCATAGCCTGCATGCTCAAGTGCTAAGCCTCTTTGTGAGTGCAAGAAGACACCTGACCAGTCGAGCATGGATGCCTCAGTCATGAACATGATGAGACACATAATGCCTATGAGTAAAACTGTTGGGTGGGTGTAGTACTTTAAAGTACTGCTCTGTTGACCATGAGATTGCTCTTGCTCGCAGTTTTCTCGCTGTCTGCTTGCGTTCTGTTCACCTTGCGCTAGTTTGCTGCCAGCTTCTTGTTCACAGCTTGTTGCTTGTTCGACACTCTTGCCAATATGTACATTGGTGATGAGATGCTTGCAACCAGCAACAACCAACAAGAGGATGAAGACAGCGGCCATTCCGCCCACTAAGGTGAGGTCAAACTTAATGGATAAAAGGAAAGTTACAGACAGTGAACCTAAGAGGCCGCCCACGCTATAAAGACCATGTAGACCTGACATGATATTGCGCTCAGTTACTTCTTCAACGAGAGCTGCATTGACGTTTGAGACTACATCTATGGTAATGGCAGCTATTCCCATGACAAATAAGATAAAAGCCATTACATAGAGGTTGTAGGTAAAAGGAATGGCTCCGATGCAGGCAGCTGCAGCGATAGCGGCTAAATAAATAGGGCCTCTGCAGCCAAACTTTGAGGTGAAGTAGCCATTTAGCGGCATAGCGACAAAAGAGCCAATACCCACGCACAGCAATAAGAGTCCTAAGGTATGCTCATCTAAGCTAAAGCGATCTTTAACGTATGGGATCATGGGTGCCCAGGCAGCAATAGAGAATCCCGCTGCTAAAAAGGAGAGGCGGTTAGAAAAGATTAGCTTGCGTGCTTGAGCGTCTGAAGTCATCACAAAATTGCCTGTTTAACCAAATACAAAAGCCGCAGCTATACGGCTGCGGCTTTGGAATGTAGCTATAGAGCTACAGCATCATCTTATGCATATGCTGTTGTGCAGCATAGACAAAGCTAGGTGCACTAGAAGATCTCGTCGCCAGAAACGTCTGATGAATCGATACCAGTGTTCTTAACGGAGCTTGAAGCTGAACCCTCGTCGATAATCATCATGCCTGGTACAGAGGCTTCAGTGATTTCACGGTTGGTAGTGTAAACAATACCCCTTGGACGTGGGATTGGGGCCTCAGGTACACCCTCTTGAGCCTTCTTGAAGAAGTCAGCAAAGATAGGAAGTGCGGTAGCACCACCAGACTCTGAGCCCTTGCCAATGGAGTAGCCAAGGTTACGATCGTTATCAAAACCAACCCATGAAGCTACTACTAAGTTGCCATTAAAGCCTGAGAACCAAGCATCATGCACGTTGTTTGTAGTTCCTGTTTTACCGTGTAGGTCAGTACGACCAGTCAAAGTGCCAGCGCGTGAGCCAGTGCCCCAATATGGGCCGTTAATACCGACACCACCGTAGATATTTGACTTCATCAATGAGGCCACAATATAAGCATGACTATGACTTAAGATCTGAGGTGCATACTTGTATGGGCCGCCATCGTGTGCAAGGGAATCCAAGTCAGATAAGGCGGCAACCGATGCTTGTGGACCAGTTAAGTCTTTAGCAGGGTAGTTAATCAGCATGCTGCCGTTTTCATCAACTGGTGCTGCGATAGTGCCAGTAGGCTGCCCATTCTCATCGAGCTTTGGAGGCTTCTTATTGGTGTTATTAATGAGCTCAGCTAAAGCTAAATCACGAGGATTTGGCTGATAGTTCTTCACATACTCAAGCGGAATACCATTTTGAATGATATCTGGCAGATTATGATCAGCAAGTCTTGGATGAGCTTGGTATAGAACCTCACCGTTTTCAAGCTCAATACGGTCGATTAAGTATGGAGTGAGCTTGTAACCGCCATTAGCAAAAGCTGAGAAGGAGGTTGCCATCTGCAGCGGTGTAAGCTCCATAGAGCCTAAGGCCATGGACTCACTTTGCTGGAATGGAGGTACAAAGATATCAAACTTGCGTAAGTGCTTAACTGCATTCTCAACACCCACGTGACGGATGGTACGAATAGCAATAGAGTTCTTACTTCTAGCTAAACCTTCACGTAATGTCATTGGGCCGTCAAAGCGGTTTGGTGAGTTACGTGGCTCCCACCAAGTACGTGAGCCCACATCCCAAGTCTTAATTGGTACGTCTGGGATCACTGAGTTAGTGGAGATACCATAAGCAATCGCTGCTGAGTAAATGAATGGCTTGAAGTTAGAGCCAGTCTGACGTAACAGCTGAGTAGTACGATTAAACTTTGACTTCTCGTAGTCAAAACCGCCAGCCATAGCTCGTACCGCACCATTATGTGGATCTAAAGCAATCAGAGCACTTTCTACATCTGGAAGCTGAGTTAAGGTAATAACCTCATCAGTACGCGCAGGCTGATTCTTGGTAGCTTTGCGGTCTACATAATTTATGAAAGTAAAGACAATGTCACCAGGGAGTAAGAACTCGCTTGGATAAGTAGGCAGAGCGCCTTGGCTGCGATCAGTCTTGAAAGCACGTGCCCAAGACATACCTTCCCAAGTTAATACTTTCTCTGAGCCATTAGGATAGAGAAGCCCCACTTGCTTGTTGGCATCATCAATAACGGTAACTAAGGCAAGATCGATACTCTCATACTTGTCCTCTTTCATGAGGCGATCTAAAAGCTGCTCACGAGACATAGCCTGAATAGCTGCATACTCAGCGCTGCCCTTGAGTAGGTTGCGCTTGTCAATCTCTGCAACTACCTGCTGATAGCTAAGTGGCTTGCCGCTTTGTGCAGCAGATTTTCTTAGGCCTTCACGTGCATCCATGATAATGCCGTTGTTGGCATTTGCATTCAGGCCAGTTTTCTCAGTGGCCTTCTTAGCAGAGCCGCGAATACCACGGGTTGAGTCGTAGATATTGTATAAAGGTCCACGATAGCCATGGCGCTGATCATAGGCAGTTAAATTCTTAAAGATAGCATCATGGGCATAGCGCTGATAATTAGAGTCTACAGTGGTGTAGATCTTAAAGCCCTTGGTATAAGCCTCTTCGCCGTATTTTGCTAATACTGCAATGCGAGCTTCTTCCGCTACATATGGTGCATAGGCCTCAAGTGGGGTTGAGTGGAAGTAGGCCTTAGAAGGAGCGGCATCTGCAATCTCAAATTCTTCGTCAGTAATGAAGCCTAAAGTACGCATACGCTGCAGTACTAAGTGACGACGGTCGCGAGCACGCTCAGGGCTAGTAATTGGGTTTAAGGTAGATGGAGCTTTAGGCAGACCAGCGATAGTTGCAATTTCTGCTAAAGATAGATCCTCTAAGGACTTGCCATAGTAAGTTTGTGCTGCAGCAACTACACCATATGATCTGTGGCCAAGAGCAATCTTGTTTAAGTAGAGCTCAAAGATTTCTTCTTTAGAGAGAACTTGCTCGATACGCCAAGCAATGAAGACTTCTTTAACCTTACGCTCTAAGGTCTTATCACGGGTTAAGAAGAAGTTTCGAGCTACCTGCTGAGTAATAGTAGATGCACCTTGAGAGGCTCCACCTGAGGTTACAGCAACTGCAAGAGCACGTAAGATACCGATAGGATCGATACCTGAGTGTTCATAGAAGCGAGAGTCTTCAATGGCCAGGAAAGCTTGCTGCATCTTTTGAGGGATTTGCTCAAGCTTTACAGGAATACGCTTGTGCTCACCGAACTCACCAATTAGCTTGCCATCACTGGTGTAGATCTTCATTGGGGTTTCAAAAGTAACCTGCTTTAACTCGTCGACGTCAGGAAGTTCCTCGAGAGTCGAGTAGTAGGCAGCAGCAACCACGCCGCCTGATAAGGCAGCGCCCAACAACATTGCCCAAAGTCCATAACGCATTAGCTTAAAGGCTTTATCTAACACCGTATTGCTCCTGAGTTAAGAAAACCTGAATCGAACATTCTAACAAATTACTGACATCATCTAACACTTGCAATTTTTGTTCTAGCTATAAAAGGGCCTATTTACCTCATTTTTGGTCTTAACTTTCTCATCATAAGATACCAACGATCTCTTAGCACTAGCTTTAGATCTGCAAAGCTTACAGTGCATTTATTAAGCATAAAGATGGGGCAAATGCTTCTAAACAGAGCAAGTGTCTAGCTGTAGTGCTTTTAGTTGGCCAATGTCTTAATAATCAGGCACAATGAGTTGATAGCTTGAGACAATCAAAGAGGCAATGTGTATAGTATTTTGCACAAGTAGCGCCTTTGCTGTCTCGTAGTTTGCTATGCCACTTGTTGGTGTTGCTAATGTTAAGGAGAGTTTGTCTGATGTGTAGTGATCACAAGGCTGTGTTTCTTGTTGGGCCGATGGGCGCAGGAAAGTCGACAATTGGACGACAGCTATCGCAGCGCTTTGAGGGCGGCTTTGTTGATTTAGACAACTACATTGTCAAAGTTGCAGGTAAGTCCATTCCAGATATCTTTGAGCAAGATGGTGAGGCTTACTTTAGACAACTTGAGCATGACTGCTTGGAGGCAGTACTCACCGGAGTATCTACACGTTTAACGCAAGAGCAAATACCCAATCCTCTCCCTGCAATTGTGGCAGGCGGAGGTGGCGTAGCCATGCGTGAGGATAACCGTCAGTTAATTAGCGACCACTCTTTATGTATTTACCTGTACTTAGATGTAGACAAGCAGTACGAGCGAGTTAACGGCGATAGCAATCGTCCTATGATTAAAGTGGATGATGTTAAAGAGCGACTTAATAAGCTTTTTGTCTCACGAGACCCACAATACCGTGAGATAGCTGATATCGTTCTTGATAGCTCAGGCTCGCTTAAGGATTTAGTGCGTCGCACTGTCCACTCAATTAAGCTACGTAAGCTGCCAGGCTTAAAGCTAAAGAATAATAACGAACATACCAACTAAGTAATATAGGCATGCCGTAAGCTAAATCAAAATCATGCGCCGATGCCTAAAGCTCACGCTCAAGCTCAAGCTCAAGCTCAAGCAAAAGCTAGAGCAAGAGCTCAAGCATAATGCTATGCAGCTTTGCAGATGCTAAGCTTATGTGGCTTTGCCAATGCTAAGTTGTTGCGCGGGCGCTGAGTGATGTAGGCTTAAGCTTGTGTGTAAGAAAAATTAGATCAGGAGCATTCATGGAAAAGGTACATATCGCTTTAGATGAAAACTCATATGACATTTTCATCGGTCATGGTCTTGATAGCGCTGCCATAATTAAAGATGCTTTGCCAAAGACTAAGGATCTTTTGATTGTCAGCAATGAGACTATTGCTCCTTTGTATATTAAAAAGCTTGAAGATGCGCTGACCTCAGTTGGTTTTCGCACTAAGAGCTGCATTTTAAAAGACGGCGAAAACTATAAGAACATCGATAGCTATATGCAAATTATGACTGCGTTGCTTGAAGATGGCTTTGGTCGAGACTGTGCCTTAGTTGCTCTAGGCGGCGGTGTCATTGGAGATATGACTGGTTTTGCTGCAGCTACTTATCAGCGCGGCGTGGACTTTGTACAGATTCCAACCACCTTGCTCTCATTAGTTGATTCTTCAGTGGGCGGTAAGACAGCAGTAAATCATCCACTTGGCAAGAACATGATTGGAGCATTCCATCAGCCAAAGGTGGTGGTAGCTGACCTTGATTATTTAAAGACCTTACCTGAGCGAGAGATTGCAGCTGGTATGGCTGAGGTCATTAAGTATGGCGTTATCTTTGATCATGAGTTCTTTAAGTATCTTGAAGATGCTCAAGATACAGAAGCTTTAGATCTTGCTTATGTAGTTAAGCGCTGCTGTGAGCTTAAGGCCTCTGTAGTTTCACAAGATGAAAAAGAGCGTGGCTTACGTGCTCTGCTTAACTATGGCCATACATTTGGTCATGCCATTGAAGTTGGTATGGGCTTTGGAACCTATCTGCATGGTGAGGCCGTTGCTGTGGGTATGCTCATTGCCGCTTTTGTTTCTAACAAAACTAACAAGGGCTTAAGTGAGGAGGATGTGTCCCGTATTCAGGCCATCTTACCTAAGTACAAGTTGCCATATGTATCTCCTGATAAGCTTACAGGTGAGGACTACATCAAGTTCATGCGTCATGACAAGAAGGTAAAAGCAGGCGTCATTAACTATGTCATTCCAAAAGCCATTGGTGAGGCTTATGTAGCAAAAGATCTTGCTGATGACACCATCATTAAACTCATTGAGGAGTTTAAGCAGCGCTTTAACTAGAGTTTTTAACAAATAGGCGTTTCGCCTATTTGTTAAAAGAAATGTAAAAGTGTATCCACACGCTTCTTTCCAACTTTGATTGGCTTCTTGAGTGGAGAGATTGCCATAGAGACTTGTCTAAGATGGTCAGCTAGGATTGTAGAGTTATTTATAATCAATCCCGTATCAATCCCGTATTTATCCAATAGTGCTGTAAGCTCATCTGAATAGGCAATTGCTGGTTTTTCTAAGCTTGCATCAGCCTTAATATCTTTAAGTGCAGCAATCACGTAGTCTCGGTCTGCAGTGTCAGGAATATCTTCCTTAAGCAAAGACGATATCTTGCTGGCCACTTTTGCTACGCTCTTTGCTGAACTACTACCTTTTAGTTCTGGGCACGGCTTAATCATTGTTTGAAGGTATGAAAGCTCAATAAAGCGCTGCTGCGTATGGCCGTACATAAACTTCACAATGCCCATGTATACAGACTGAATAGATTCGCTGTTATCAAAGTTGCATACCTGTAACAACTCACTTTTGTAGCGACTTAGTATGAAGTGACTGAGTCCGTACTCAACAAATGCTGATGCTTGCTCTGAGGTGATCTTCTTTGGAATAAGTCCCTTTTCAGGATCAATTGTCCCGACGTACTCTTGAATAAGAACAGGGTAAGACTTCTCTGGCACCCTCTTAGATGAAATCTTAAAGAGCTGATAAGCACCACGAACTAATCTTACGTCGTAACCCTTTGTTTTATAAGGTTTAGCAAAGTCTGGTAAATCTTCTTTTTTCATGTGTGTATTACAGCTCAATACTACTTAAGGGAAGAACATATTGTACTCAATGTAAGAACAAGTTGTGTATTTATGAAGAGTTGTGGAGGAGCGGTGTGTTATAGCAAGCTCTAAGGAAAAGGGTTGGAAATGGCATGTTGAATGGTTAAATCAGTATTATTTCTTGCGATACTGTTACATTGGTATCATTAGACCTTTGGTATCTTGGCCTACTTGCGTTAAAATTGAGTATTTGCGATAAGTAGGATGATGCATAGCTGTGCCGTCATATGCCTAAATAGGCATCAAACACGTTTTCAATAGCGTTTAGATAAGTACTTTCTTATAAGAGATACTGTCTATAAGCTCTATGGTTGACGCTAAGATGTGGCAGCACAATGTGACTGAAGAGAGGATGGTTGCACATGGATATCGAAGCACTGGCATCTTTGGAAAGCCAAAAGAGATTCTGCAATGAACTTGTAGAGATGGCCGTCAAAGAAGAAAGCTTCATTCTGCTCTCAGGTGAAACCGGTTCAGGTCGTACTGTTGTTTGCGAACAGTTGGTAAATGAAACTGACGCTAAGATGCGTGCTGTCTTTATCCCATGTCATAAGGACATGCAAATTCAGCGTCTGCGTGAGCTTTTTTTGCAACAGCTTATTCCATCTGGCAAGTACGATTATGATCTAAATCTGCCTGATATCCTGTCATCAGTACATATTCCGTACAATCACAAGATTCTTGTAGTAGTTGATGATATCGATACCGTTGTATCATCGTTCTACAATGAGCTGTTGGCTTTACATCAGCAGTTTGCAGGTCAAGGTCGCTTCTCCTTTGTGCTTGTTTGTCAGCCGCTATGGGCTGATGAAAAAGCCGCACGACCTGTGGGTAATGTAGATGTTTCTGTTATGGAGATTCCTGCATTATCATTAAAAGAAGCAGGTATACTGTCACGACATCTGTTTGCTGTTCAAAATGCTATGCGCATTTATAACAGCATCAAGAATAAGCTGCCTGAAGCTCTTAGCAATGCTGATGGCAACATGAGCAAAATCATTGCAATAACGGAGAAATTAATGAAAGATCCGACTAGTCCGCAGGTCAGCAATGACAGAATGCGTAAAGCAGGTAAGGACGCAGCTGCCAAGCCAAAGAAGAAGAGCAGCTCAGTAGGCATCTTTGTCACAGTAGTGTGCATTGTTATTGTGTTTGCCTGCCTTATCCCAATTTTCTTTGGTGGCTCATTCTTTGGCTCTGATGATTCAGGCAAGAGCGCAACCAAGTCTCAAGTTGCCAATGGTGATGCATTAGTATTCAACGACGATGAAAAGCTCCAGGCTGATGGTGGTTTACTGCCAGATGCTGTTCCAGGTGGCGTTGATGCTGAGATTGTTAAGAAGGAAACTGAGCATTCAGTTACCTTATCTGGCAAAGAGCTAGAGCAAATTGAAGGCGGAGCTAACAACTCCGGATATCCCAGGGGAATGGGAGGATCTGTAAATCAAGCTACTGCTCAGGTCCCTGTACTGCGTCGTTCTGACAACTTTAACCACATTAAAGCAGGTAGCGGCTCAGCTACTACTGCTATTGATGTACCTCCAGTAAGTCAGATGCCTGGACCAGTGCCTCAGCAGATGCCACAGCAAATGGCTCAGCAGAGACCACAGCAAATGGCCCAGCAAATGCCTCAGCAGCTTGCTCAGCCTCAGGTAGCTCCAAAGCCAATGGTGCAGCCACAAAATCAAGTTGCACAGGGCATTGCACGCGATAGCGCTGCTTTAGAAGCTGCAGCTCAAAAGAAGCTTAAGGCTGATCGCGAGGCTGCAGCCAAGGCTCAAGCCCAAGCCCAAGCTCAGGCTAATGCTCAAAATCAAACTGCTCAAGCTCAAAAGCCAGCTGCTCCTGCTGCTCCAAAGCCTGTTGTGCCACAGCGTCAGCCACTCAAGGCTGGTCAGGTGATTTCACTTGCTGATGAACAACGTCAGTTAAAGCAGTTACAAGCGGCTCAGGCTCAAGCAAGTCGTCCAGCTGCACAAAACACCGCTGCTTCAGCTGAGAGCAAGGCTAAGATTGGTGCCTTAAATGGCAATCACTGGACTGTGCAGATTGTTTCTGCATCTAACCGTGCTAACGTTGCTGCCGCCGCTCGTGGTTTAACTACTCCTTGGTGGATTGTTGATAGCTCCCGTAATGGCAGACCATGGTACATCTTAATTTCAGGTGACTATGCAACCAGAGAAGAGGCTATTGCAGCATCTAGAAATATTCCGCTGTCAGTTTCACAAGGCGCTACTCCTTTTGCTAAGCGCATTAGTGAAGCTAAAGCCGAATTACGTTAATCAGTTAAAGCAGTTAGGCAGATGTTGACTCTAAGTAAGTCTTATAAGCTTAAAAACAAAGCTCATCGTGTTTGACTGTACTTAAAGCCCTGATCGAAAAAGGCTTATATATGCCTAATTCGATCGGGGCTTTTGCCTATTCACAGTGCCTAGAACTTAGGCTTTACCCACTTTCTATAGCAGCATCATCTTCAATCTATGTAATTTAGATGTTACTGCTGTGTTCAATACTTAGATTTTGAGAATTATGGATAAGAAGCATCTCATCGCTGGCTCTATTCTGTCTGCTGATTTACTTGACTTAGGTAATGACATTCAAAAGGCCTTAGACGTAGGTACTGACATCATTCACTTTGATGTTATGGACTACCACTTTGTGCAGAACCTTACCTTCGGTCCAGATCTGTTAAAGCAGATCCGTGCCCGCTTTACCGATGCCATCTTAGATGTGCACTTAATGGTTGAGCCAATCAATGAAAAGGTTTTAGGCGATTATGCTAAGGCCGGTGCCTCCATGATCTCTTTCCACCCAGAGGCAACTCCTCACGTTGATCGCTACTTATCTTTCATTCGTGAGCAGGGCTGTAAGGCTGGCTTAGTATTAAACCCAGGTACCGATACCTCAGTATTAAGATACTTATGGGAGCGCTTAGATTTCGTTTTAGTTATGAGCGTTAACCCAGGCTTTGGTGGTCAGAAGCTAATTCCTGCTATGATGGAAAAAATCAAGGAAGTTAAGGCTATGGCTGCAGCTGCTGGTGCTAATATTCAGATCGAAGTAGACGGCGGTGTTGCTCCAAACACCATTCGTGCTTGTGCTGATGCCGGTGCTGAAATGTTCGTAGTTGGCTCAGCATTATTTGGCAAAGACGACATTGCTAAGGCTATGTCTGATCTGCGTGCTGCCTTAGCCTAAATTATAGGCATCGCTAAGTCACGCTATGAGCGTCTATGTCAGGCCGCGCTGTGGCCCTGAGATGTAACACTAGGCTATGGCCTTTCTTAGATAGGGCTGCAGCCTCCTTTATGTCCCGACCCCTTTTGCCCAGCTAGCCTTAGGCAAAGGGCTAGGCCATAAGCTAATTACTAGGCTATAGCGCCTCTTTTGTTGTATGTACTTAAGCGCCGAAAAGCATAGTATGCTTGATGTAGTGCTGTTAGATGTGGAATAAGAAGATGCAATTGACGCATAAACCAAAGGCTTTGCTCTTTGATTTAGATGGAACTTTAGCCCACACTCTGCCGCAGTTATCGATTGCGGCATCCAAGGTTGCCCAAAAGCTTGGAGTAAATACTCCAAGCGCTGAGCTGATGGCTTCTTATGTTGGTAATGGTGTGGCTATGCTCTTAGGTCGCATCATTTTAGGCCGTCACGATATCACTATCGATGAGGTGCCTGAAGACAAGTTAAAAGAGGCAAAAGCTCTGTTTGAGGTGTACTATACCGAAGGCTTACATGAAAACTTTGAGGTATATGCAGGCGTAAAAGAGGGCATTGCGTACTTTCATAGCATTGGCATCAAATTAGGTGTGGTGACCAACAAGCCACATGTATTTGCTGAGCCTTTGATTAAGTACATGGGTTTAGATAAGTACATGGGCGCGGTTTTAGGTGGTGAAGTGCTCTCAGAGCGTAAGCCAAATCCAGCACCACTGTACTATGTGCTTGAAAAGCTAGGTGTGGATGCAAAAGACGCTGCTATGGTAGGTGATTCCATCAATGACGTGCGTGCTGGTGAAAATGCCTCCATGCCAACCATTGCCTTTACTTATGGCTATGATGGTGGCTACGACCTCAAGACAGACTGCTCTCCAGACTATCTGTTTGACTCATTTGTACAGCTTACTGAGCTTATAAAGAGCCTGCCAGACGCTTCTTAAAGAGTAGCAGCACTTTGGGGCATAAAGTGCCCACAGATTTCGTTAAGTCATACTGCATTGACGGTAGAGATTGCGACCACAAGGGGCGTGATATTGGGGCAGTATGATGTTATGTACCGTCAGATAAATCAGGAACTTTATTACTATGTCTAAGGATATTATCTTTTCGGGCATTCAGCCTTCAGGAGAACTGTCAATCGGTAATTACGTCGGATCTCTGCGTAACTGGGTTCCGATGCAGGACAAGGCTGACTGTATCTACTGCGTAGTAGATGAGCATGCCATTACCGTACGTCAGGATCCTAAGGTGCTGCGTGAAAATACCATGAGCACTTTAGCTATCTTCCTTGCTTGCGGCATTGATCCTGATAAGTCAATTATCTTCCTGCAGTCCCACGTTCCAGCTCACTGTAAGCTCGGCTGGATCTTAAACTGCTACACCCAGGTGGGTGAGCTTAGCCGTATGACTCAGTACAAGGACAAGTCTAAGCGTTACTCTAACAATGTAACAGCTGGTCTGTTCAACTACCCAGTATTAATGGCTGCTGACATTCTGCTGTACAAGGCAAACTTAGTTCCTGTTGGTGACGATCAGCTGCAGCACATTGAGCTGACCCGTGACATCGCTGAGCGCTTCAATGGCATTTACGGTGAGACTTTTGTAATGCCTAAGGGCTTTACTCCAAAGGCTGGTGCTCGCGTGATGTCACTGCAAGACCCAACTAAGAAGATGTCTAAGTCTGATGATAATCCTAAGAACGTTATCCGTATCTTAGAAGAGCCTAAGTCCATCTTAAAGAAGATTAAGTCAGCTGTTACCGACTCAGAGGATCCGCCTTCAATTAAGTTTGATCGCGAGAATAAGCCAGGTGTATCTAACTTACTTGAGCTTATGTCTGCTGCAACTGGCAAGGAAATTCCTGAGTTAGTTGCTCACTTTGAAGGTTCCATGTACGGTAACTTCAAGGCAGAGGTAGGCGAGGCTGTAGTTGCTATGCTCGAGCCTATTCAGAAGCGCTACCATGAGATTCGCTCTGATGAGGCCTATATGCATGAGGTCTTTAAGAAGGGCGCTGAGCGTGCCTCCGAGCGTGCTGAGAAGACCTTAAAGGAAGTTTACGAGAAGATCGGCTACTACGTATTGTAGTTCAGAGCAAGAGCTCTTCTTACGTAAAGCAAAAAAAGCCACGGGTATCTGATGATACTGCGTGGCTTTTTTATATCCTAAGATCATGCCCTTGAAAATTTGCACCATGCATGACTCTTTTCAAGGACAATTAATTGGGCGCGATTTGCTCAAAGGCGCTAGAGTTTAAGCTCTTGTGCTTTGGAGTGCTTTGCGCTTGCGTTTTGCGTTCAGCTTAGTCGTTGACGTTAAAGCGCATGGCCATAGCATCGCCTGGCTCGGAGGCAATAGCGTAGTCTTGAACTACTAAGCGGCCAGAGGCGATGGTGTCACGGACACGGCCTTTGAAGCGTTGACCAAGCATTGGTGACCAGCCACATAAGGATGCAATGTCCTTTTGCTCTACTATAAAGCTCTCACCTGGGTCAAATACAACTAAGTCAGCGTAGTAGCCTTCCTTGATGGTACCGCGCTTTTCAATACCAAAGCGCTCAGCAACATTGCAAGTTGCAGCCTTGATACCCTCTTCAAGAGAAATCTCGCCGCGCTTAGAAAGCTCAAAGATGACGCTTAAGCTGTACTGAACTGATGGCAGACCAGAGGCAACATTGAGGTAGTTCTCTGAGGTCTTAACCGCTAACTCGTGAGGAGCGTGGTCAGTACCAATAGTAGAGATTAAGCCTTTTCTTAAGCCTGCTAATAAAGCACGACGGTCGCGCTCGTATTTAACGGATGGGTTGCACTTTAAGAAGCCCTTGAGGCGGTCATAATCACCCTCGTTAAAGAACATGTGAGGAATACATACTTCACCGGTGACCTGACGTGAGTGCAGAGGGCCGCTAGCAAACTCTCTCATCATCTCAACTTCTTCAGCGGTGCTTAAGTGAGCAATATGCAATCTAGCACCAGCCTCTTTTGCGGCCTCAATAGCCAGTGCTGATGACTTAATGCAGCAGTCGCGGCTACGGATGATTGGGTGCATATTAAATGGAATATGATCACCGTACATCTCTTTGGCTAAAGCTGTATTGGCATTAATGATGGCGTTGTCTTCACAGTGGGTGGCAACTAAGGTTGGAGATGCCTTGAACATCTTAACTAAGGCAGACTCACCTTCGAGTAATAAGCCGCCAGTAGTTGAACCCATGTAGATCTTCACACCTGCGATCTCATGAGGATCAGCGCGTTTTACTTCCTCAAGATTCTTATCGCTTGCGCCTAAGTAGAAAGCGTAGTTAACGTAGCTATCTTTCTTGGCAATATCCTTTTTGCCATTGAGAGCGTCCATGGAGACAGTTGGTGGATTGGTATTAGGCATATCCATAAAGGAGGTAACACCACCTAAGGCAGCGGCTGCTGACTCAGTCTTGATGGTAGCCTTCTTTTCCATACCTGGCTGTCTGAAGTGAACGTGGGCATCAATAAGGCCTGGGAGCACCAACATGCCATGACAGTCGATGACCTTAGCACCGTCGGTATTTACTTGTGGATCTATCTTGGCAATTAAGCGATCTTCAATCAGAACTTCAGTTCGTTTAAAGCCTGATTCACACATGACAGTAGCATTCTTCAACGCAATCTTAGACATGGGGCCTCCGTCGATCTTGAATAAAACACACCACAAGCAAAAAGAGGCAAGCCTCAATAAGTCTCATGATGTTTTGCTTATGCTAAAGCTAGGCTCAAATTAAGTATCTCACTTAACTGCTATGCCTTGCTGCAACTAAAATTAGCTACAAGCTTGTGAGCTCATCATAATGTTATACCACTATTCTTAGACTTTGGGGCTAAAGCGCCGCATCTATAACAAATTTTATCTAGCAAGCTTGGCAAGATATTGCTGAACAAATACTGCATGCTGCCGTTAAACGCAGCAAGTTAGGCATTATTAGCAGATACAGCATGCTGACATTAGAAAGATGCTTTGCCTTTGAGCATGAGCACTTTAAGGTGTGCAGGTTAATGGCTTGCAAAGCTTTATTTGCATTGGCGAAGCTGCCAATGATGTAAGCTTGTACTTGTAGAGTGACTATTTTTTGGGGCTTATCATGCAAAATCGGCTTGTTTTTCATCGTTTTAGGCATGATTTGTGGTAATTTGATGTATTGTTGCTGTTCTCATGCACAAAGTAATCACGAGCCGTATTTATGTTTTAGTGTGTAACTAAAGTTGGTGTGTTGGTTTTGTCTGAGGCACAACATAACAGAGCCTTGATGCTTGTCTTATGGATAAGCAAAGTCTTGTATTAGGTTGGATATGCTCGTTTCCTATGTTTGACTGCTTGTTCAGGTATGAGCATGAAGAACCAAGCTCAATTTTTGTTTTGCTTGGTCAATACAGTAGTGAGATTTAAGTGTAATGGACAGATTTGACGAACTGGTAGAACCACGTTTTACGATTAAAGATGTGGTAATTCATGAGAAGAAGCGCCTGTTTGAAAAGCATTTTGCTATGGATTTATATCGCGTTTCTTACAAGAAGTTCAATGGTGCAACTACCAAGATTTTCGATCGTGAGATCTTTGAACGCGGTACTGATGCTGTAGCCATTTTGCCATTCGATCCAGTTACTCAAGAGGTCGTGCTGATTGAGCAGTTCAGACCTGGTGCACTTAAAGATAAAGTCTCACCATGGCTTATAGAGATCGTAGCCGGCATGATTGATCTTGGTGAGAGCGAGATTGAGTCAGCTGTACGTGAGTTACAAGAGGAATCAGGTCTTATCGTTAAGCCATCTGATCTGCATTATGTAAATGCAGTCTACCCAAGCCCAGGCGGTTGTTCAGAGAAAGTAACTATCTATATTGGCCGCATTAGTGCCAATCACCTCCTCTCCCATGGCGGCTTAGATAGTGAAGGTGAAGATATTCGTGTATTCAAGCTTCCTGTTAAGAATGCTTTTGAATGCTGCCGCAATGGTCGTATCAATAATGCTCCAGCCCTCTTAGCTTTGCAGCATTTACAGATTTACTACGATGAGATTCGCGCAGAGTTCTTAAAAGACTGTGAGCAAAACCAAGATTGCCATTCGGCACCTCAGATGATGGATGGCATGTAGTTAAGTACAAATAGCTAAAGCGTTCAGAGCCGTTACTTTGGCAAAGGGGCGCTTGTGAGCGCTTTTTAGCCGTATCTTCATTTTAGACGTTTCAATGCTAATGATTTTGTATCAAATGAAAAGCCAGAGGAAACATAGCTTTTTTGATTATAGATGGTATGCATTGACAGTTAGTTTGAGTAAAGATACGTAGAGCTTTTGTGTTTAAGGCCTTATGCACACTGAAAAGTGTGAGTGTGGCCATGTTTTAACATTTGCTCAAGTCAAGTTAACTTTGCCATGCTGTATAGTAGAGCGCTTTGATAGGCTAAGTACCTTATGCTCTTAGTACTCAAGAGTGTGACCAAGGACTTAAATCTACAAAAAAGTTAGCCTTTGATTTTCTAGACTGCAAAATCTGTTATCTATTGCACTGTTTCAAAGGTCAATTGTGAATAACATACTGCATAGTTATGGCCTGTGCCCATAATGTATGCGAGCTTTGTGGAGTTGCGGGCGAAAGCTTCAATATGCCTAAGTGGTATGTTATGCGTGCTTATCTTGAGCAGTAGTGCTCATCAAAGCGACTTATGTTGAATACAACTTGAGTTGAGTCTATGTAGTGGTGCCTTATGGATACTTATGATCTTCAAATAAAGAGTGCGGAGGGGCAGCTGAGTGTATTGCAGCTTACCGATCCACATCTATTTGCTGAAGAATCAGGTACCTTACTTGGTGTTCATACCGCACAATCATTCAAGGCGGTATTAGAGTCTATTCTCAATCAAAACCTCCACTTTGACTGTGTCATTGTGTCAGGTGATATCTCTCAAGACTATTCTGTCAGCTCCTACCAACGTTTTGCTCATGCTGTATCAGTGCTAGAGCGCCCAGTATTCTTTGTGCCTGGCAATCACGATGACGGTCCATTAATGTATCGCATCCTAAGTGACTATGGTGTTAATACTCAGCGTTGCTTAATTGCAGATAAATGGCAATTCGTTTTCTTAAACTCTGAGGTCTATTCTGTGCCTCACGGTTGGGTAGAGCGCCACGAATTAAACTATTTACGCGATAGAATTGAAGAGCGTCCTGACTTAAATACTGTCGTGGTAGTGCATCACTTACCACGTCACGTCAACAGCCGCTGGCTCGATACTCAGACCATGCACAACCAAGATGAGTTCAACTCATTTATCTGTAATTTCCCACAGGTTAAGCTCGTGCTATCTGGTCACGTCCATCAAGAGTACGACCAAATCTTCAATAACATCCGCTATATCGCCTCTCCATCAACTTCCATTCAGTTTGAGCCATACTCTCATGATTTTGCGCTTGATCTGAAAGGCCCTGGTTGGCGCTACTTACAATTTGACCGTTCAGGCAACATCAACACTCAAGTGTTCCGTCTGCCAGAGGGACGCTTTATCCCTGACACTAGCTTCACCGGCTATTAAGCTTAAGCTAAAGCTCATGCCAAACCTCTTATCTCTCATGTACTAAGCTAGCTCTATAGCTTGGTTATGCATGCCATGCACCATCAATTTGGGCATCCATCCTCTCAATAATGCCGGCCCTTGAGATATCTTTTTAAGCAATTCGTACCTTTATAAAGCTTGATAGTTAGCTGCTATCTCAAAGATCCAGATAGTTAGATGTTATCTAAAGGAGCTGTATAGATAGCGGCTATATCAAAGATCCAGATAGCTAGCTGTTATCCAAAAGAGCTGTATAGCTAGAGGCTATATCAAAGAGCCGTGCGCACCAACATGCAACGCTTTTGTGCTGCCCTTTAGATATGCAAGATATAAGAGTAGTATGTGTTTATTAGTACTAAGCTAGTGACAAGCAGGATGCGGCATGACTCATTTATTTTATATTCATGGCTTTTTATCAGGTCCAAATGCTGTAAAGGCCACCATGCTCAAAGAGTATTTAAAAGAGCATAATTTAGGCGCAAGCTTTGATATGCATAGCCCTGATTACCCTGATCCTCCTGAGGAGGCTTATAACTATCTGTGCGGCTACTTTGATCGCGTGTTTGAAGAGTACAAAAGTGATGATGTCTGTTTAATTGGCAGCTCCATGGGGGGCTTCTTTAGTACACTCATGGCTCAAAGACATGGTTGCAAGGCAGTACTCTTAAACCCATGTGTTCATCCTCAAAATTACTTTAAGGCTCTGATTGGCCCGCAGTTTAATAGCAGCACCAATCGTAACTTTGAGCTAAAAAGTGAGATGATTGATGTACTCAAAAGCTTAGATGCCTCAGTTAAAGTAGAGCCCAAGAAAACTTATGTCATCATTGGTGATCAAGACGAGGTCTTGGATTATTCTTTTGCCCTCGAGCTTTATAAAGACTGTCATATCGACATCATCAAGGGTGAAGATCATGCCTTCACTCATGACTTTGCCAGTCTCATCAAGCCAATCTTAGATTACGCAGCAAGCTAGACACTCTCACGACCAGCACCAGGATCACTTGCATTACCATGCTAACTAGTCAGTACTGCACGCACTAGCAAAGCCGTGCTAACTAGTCAGCACTACGCTCTCATGGATGCCTTTGCAGAGCATGAGAGCATGCTCTTGAACTAGGCCATAGGATGGGCTCTTACATGGGCATGAGTTTCATGAGGTCGAGTAGCATATCTAAGAATCAGCTAAGGATGGCAACATACAATAGCCTTAGTTTCGCTTTATGCGATCATTAATGTCAGCAAAAAGGAAAGGACAATGCGCATTTTATTAGTAGAAGACGATGAGATGATCGGTCGTTCAGTTGCGGATAACTTAGCATCTGATGCTTATGCCGTTGATTGGATGCGTAATGGACAGGATGCTCTTGAGGCTCCTTTTGCTGATGACTTTGACTGCTGCCTTTTAGATTTAGGTCTGCCAAAGGTAGATGGCATTCAGGTGTTAGAGTACTGGCGTAAAAATAATCTCAAGACTCCAGTAATCATCTTAACTGCACGTGATGATGTGGCTGACCGTGTGTTAGGTTTAGATAAGGGTGCAGACGATTATTTAGTTAAGCCTTTTGCTATGTCAGAGCTACTGGCTCGTATTCGTGCTGCTACTCGTCGTCGTGAAAGTGCCTCTGCTGACGGCTCTATTACTTACGGTGACCTGACTCTAAATCCGCTTAACTATGAGATGCGTATTCGTAATGCCGATGGTACTGAGCGCGTTGAGGTTCTCACTGGCCGTGAGTTCTCATTATGTGAGGCTTTAATGTCCCGTGCAGGTACTGTACTCTCTCGTGACATGATCGAAAGCCGTATCTACGGTTGGGATGAAGATATTGACTCTAACGCTCTTGAGTACATTATTTACACTCTGCGTCGTAAGATCGGTGCTCAGTACATCAAGAACATTCGCGGTGTAGGTTGGAAGATGAACAAGGTTGAGTCTTGGGTTGATCCAGAGAAAAAAGACGCCAAATAGTTCACACCACATCATTAAAGCTGCAGCTTTAACTCTCTTGCAACTTTTGATAACACCCCTCTTTTGTATAGCTGCCAGCCACAAGGCAAGGCAGTTACACGCCACATTGGTTGTTTTGCATGCATCAGTCTGACGAAAAGAAACCAACTTCTTTGGAAAACACCCCAAGTGAAGTCTCTGCGGCCAAAGCAGAGGAGGCTTCGTCACACGTACACGCAAGCACTGATGCAAAAGCTGATGCAGACACACAGTCAGCTGCAGTTGCAGCTACTAATATAGACTCGAATGCAACTACAGCTACTAATGCAGATGCTAAAACCGACCTGACTGCACACGCAGCTGCAGCAGCAAATGCTCACGCAACTGTAGCAATAAATGCTGACGCAACTGCAGCTACCAATGCTCACGCGAATGCAAAAGCGGATGCAGATGCAGATGCCAAGCAAGCTCAAGAGGTAGCAAGTGCAAATTCTAGTGCCGCAGATGGGGTAAGTAGCGGCAAAGAGAGTTCCAAGGAGAATAGTAAGGCAAGTGAAAGAGCACGTCGCCGCCGTAGACGTCGTCTTGGCTTTACTCGTTCGCTGCAGTTTAGAATCACAGTTATCTTCGCCATTGTAGGTTTGATTACTACTGCTTGTATGGGCGTTATGTCCTATATGAGGGTGTATGACACTACTCAAGAGTTCGTGGACGAAGAACTCTCGCAGATTGCATCTGTTGCCATTAACTATCGCATGATAATTCCACGTCGTTGGGAAGCACCAAGACGCAATCATGAGCGTGTGCTGCGCATGATGAGTAATGGCCGTCAGATTACTATTGAGTACTCAACTAGCGGTAGACCATATATTCGTGAGCAATACTATAAAGATGGTGCCGCAGCCGATGGTAAAAATGTAAGACCACGTAATGATGGCATGGGTGCTCGTGGTCAGGATGATGAGTTCTTACCATCGATTTCAGACTTACATCGTTTTAAGTACGACATTATCATCGCGCCACTATTCGGTCGTCCTGGTGATGCACTTTATATCCCATCAGGCGCTAATGACGGCTTCTATACTCTGTTAGTTGCAGATCAGCGCGTGCGTGCCTTCATTTCAACAAACTCCTCTGGTCAGCGCTTTGTGGTAGCTCGTCCATTAAGTTCGATTGATACCATTACAAAACAGGCCCTGATGAACTCTATCTATCAGTTCTTGGGCATTAACTTAGTCTTCATTCCGCTGCTCATCATCTCAGTAAAGATGATGTTTATTACGCTTAATAAGATTGCACGACTGCTCTATCGCCGTAGCGAGGATGATTTAAGTCCAATCATTCCAGATAACCACAAAGGCTTTGTGCCATCTGAGCTTGATGGTTTTATTTTGGCGTTAAATAAGCTCTTTAGTAAGGTTGATGAGGGTATTCAGTCCAAACGTCGCTTTATTGCTGATGCGGCCCATGAGATGCGTACTCCGCTGACTGCCTTATCACTGCAAGCAGAGTCTTTGGAAAAAGAAGATCTCTCACCAAGTGCTAGAGCAAAAGTGGAGCGTTTAAAAGAGGGTATCTCACGTGAGCGTGAGCTCATGACAGCCTTGCTCACATTAGCGCGTGAACAAAATAAGAACACCTTAGTGCATGAGACTATCGATGTCTTTGAGCTGTACTTAAAGTTAATTGATGAGCAAGAAGTGCTAGCCGATCGTAAGTTCATTGACTTAGGAGTTGAGGGCGAGGCGCACTATAAGATTGTGACAGATAGAATGCGTTTGACTCGCATTATGTCCAACCTCTTGTCTAATGCTATCAAGTACACCCCTGAAGGTGGTCGTATCGATATGATGGCTAACTGCTTAAGTGACGGTAGATTAGAGCTCATTGTGCAAGATGACGGCCCTGGTATTCCACCAGAGCAAATGGAGCATATATTAGAGCCTTTCTATCGTGTGCATGGTGATCGCTCAGAGCAGGTTGGTACAGGCTTAGGTCTTGCCATTGTTAAGGCAAGCGCTGACTCAATCAACGCCAAGCTGAGCTTTAAGAATGCTACACCACATGGACTGATTGCCTCTGTGATACTGCCGCCTTTAAATGATGACAGTAACAAGGTAGTCGACAAGGAGCGTCTGCTGCTATCCAACGTTAAAAAGCGCTAGCAAATGCGTAGCGCTCTATGATCGCTAGCAATAGCGTAGCGTTTGGGTATTGAGTTTGTAGCCTAGCCATTTGAGTTGGCACTAAAAAAGCCGCTGTGGTATGACCAGAGCGGCTTTTTTAGCTTTTAGATAAGCATCAAAGCTAGCTTGAGACTAGTCTAATGGCTTGATGTCCTTGATAGCTTGCTCAAAGCTCTTTTGAGTTGGCTCAGAGGTAAGGCCATATTCCCAAGTAATTACACCACCCATGTTGAAGACTTTCTTATAGCCAGCGTTTGACATGTGGTACATGGCAAGACCAGAGCGACGACCAGAGCGGCAGTAGAGCAGTACTGGGGTGTCATTTTCTTTAAGTAATGGCAGCTTCTCATCATCAAGCAGGCCATCTAATGGGATGTTGTATGCGCCTACAATATGTCCTTGTGCATATTCTTCAGGAGTACGCACGTCAATAACAATTGCTGCGCCCTTTTCAATGATAGCGTTAGCCTTGTTCTGCTTTAGGTCAGCTGGTGATTTGTCAAATGAAAAACCTGAAAGAAGATCATCGCTGGCAATTGCGGTGAAAGATGGAAACATTAAAGCTGCTCCGATAGTAAATACTTGTAATAGCCTTTTCATGAGAACAAGTCCTAAAAATCTATTGTGTGAAGCTAGTGCAGATAAACATCGAACGGGTCATAGCAAAGTAATATAGACCATCATAGCTGCAACACACAAAAATTTTTGAATATACTGACATTGGGGAGTTGCCTAAGTAATTAAGAAACAGCCTATTAATCGCATTCAATATGAAAACAGGATGCTCGAATAGTATGTATTTTAAGTATGTAATGGTAACGTTCTGCGCTCAA
>NZ_CABTML010000124.1:0-12080 GCF_902485895.1 uncultured Anaerobiospirillum sp.
GTTTTGAGAGAATATATAGAAAATCAAGATCGACTGCTGTAATGTTAGTAAGATGTAGGCTTACATCTCCACCTAAACTCTTCGAGTTATAGGTGGAGAATTACGCCTATTTGTTAAATCTTTCGATCTCATCTTAATCTTTGCATCTAGTTTTGTGTATCCGTTTTTATATCCACAAACATCTTTACACTCTTGGCTACATAAAGATCCAGTATGGTGCTTTGTTGTCCGTAAGTGACCACTTTTTTCATGTTTTGGGAATCGTATGCACATTAGTGCGTTTGCAATCTAATATAGAGAGGCAATTGTTATATCTAGGATTGTAATTTAGGCCAATGTATTAAGTACTTAAGAGCAATTAACAGAACATCTTTAATACTTAGTATCAGCTACCTACAATCCCATATATCACTTGCGCTACTGTATAGAAAGTTTTCTCAATCAATGTGGTTATCTAGTTGGCCACTTTGGTTTGTCTTAGCAACATATGCCTTAAACACATAAAAGTTGTCCTGAACAGGAGTTAGCCGGATGAAGAAACTAGGCATTATTCAAAGCGTTTACGCAGGTTTCGGCCTGTTTATTGGCTTGATGTTTGTCCTTGCTGTTATCACCTTATTTAAGGTTATCAGCATGGATTCAGCTTTAACCGCAGTTAATGAAGACTATGCTCCAAAGCAACGTCACGCCATTGATATGCGTGGTGCATTGCACGACAGTGCAATTGCTATCCGTGATGCCGTGTTATCTAAGGACAGTGGCTCTAGACAAAGACACTTTGATGTTGCTACCAACCTGATGCAAGACTATGCTCGTGCTGACTCAGCCTTAGATCAAGCCATCGCCATCGATAAAGATATTAGCGCTGAAGAGGCAAGATTGCATCAGCAATTAAAGTCTATTGCCTCAGAAGGCAGCAAGTATATGTCTGATGTACGCAATCAAATTACCAGCGGTAATTTAGAACAAGCACGCGACATCATCGTTTCTGACTTTGGCAAGTCTTCTCAGGCATGGCTTGATGCTATCAACGCCTATATTGATTATGTTGAGGCTGCAGCTGCTAAAGAAATTACCCACGTTAATAACATCACTCAGCTGCTGTTAATCATGATGATTCTTGCAACCGTCCTTTCTGTGGTTGCTGGTATTGTCATCGCTATGGGTATTATCAATAAGATCAAGCAAGTTATTGGTGGTAATCCAGAAGATGCAGTGCTTCTTATCAATAAGATCTCCAAGGGTGATATGACCATCCATGCTGAGACCAACTATAAAGACTCCATCTTAGACTCCATCAACAACCTCTCTAGCGAGTTCTCTGCAATCATCAAGAGCATCTCCGACACTACTAATGGTTTAGCTCGCTCATCATCTGCATTAAGCCGTCTTGCTCAAGACAACTCTCAGATTACCATGCAGCAGCAAGAGCAAACCCGCAACGGTACAAGCAATATTCAGCACGTAACTGAGGCTGCAAGCAACGTTGCTCATAAGGCATCTGAGGCTTTAGATGTTGCTCGTAAGTCAGAAGAAGAGGCTGATCGTGGTAATCGCGAAGTTGATACCACTATCGACAGCATTAACGATCTTGCTAAGCAGCTTGCATCTGTATCAGCTTTAACCACCCGTCTTAACGACGACTCACAAGAGATCGGTAAGGTAATTCAGATCATTGCTGACATCGCAGAGCAAACTAACCTCCTGGCGCTGAACGCTGCTATTGAGGCAGCGCGTGCTGGTGAACATGGTCGTGGCTTTGCCGTGGTAGCAGATGAAGTTCGTGCTCTTGCAGGACGAACCAAAGAATCCACCAACGGCATTATTCACCTCATTGAGTCCAACAAAGAACATACTGCCCATGCTGCAGAGGCTATGAATCTGTGCAATGAGCAGGTTGAAAAATCAGTTGCGCAATCCCGTAGCGCTGGTGATTCTCTTACCTCCTTAAACAACACTGCTCAAAGCTTAGCTACGATGTCAAATAATATTGCAGCCGCTGCTCAAGATCAGATTAGTCTCCTGCAGGACGTAAGCTCAAGCTTTAGCGTGATTAACGATATGGCAGAAAAGGCCTCTAATGACTCCCACGAGATGGCCTCTCTTGCCGCTGATCTTTCCGAGCAAGCAAACTCTCTGCAACAGAAGATCAATCGCTTTAAGATCATGCACTAATCAACATAAGCTGCACGCATACATAATCTAGGTGCAGCTACAAAATTCAGCTAGCCTTATCAATTAAAGTAAGGCCCTTCAAGCCCCGCCATGAGATCTTGCCAAGTGCATTTCATCATGAGCGGGGCTTTTTCATGGGACACACCCTATCCAACTAAACCTTAGCAGCAGGCAGCACTATACCCCACTAATTAGCACTGCCTTACATAGTACACTGAACGTCCCCTGTAACCTGCACTTACCATGTACTCTGTAAAAGCCACTTGCACTTCACAAACGCAGGCATCAGCTAAAGATAAGCGCAAAACTCTCGCACCTCACTAGCGCATCGAGATCAACTCTAATCACCAAGATCACTAACCCACATAAAATAGCAGGATCACCGCTCCTACCAAGATCAGGTGCTACTGCCAAGATCACCTCTCCTTCAAAGATCAGGTGCTACAGCCAAGATCACCAACCCGTATGAAATAACTAAGATCACCAGCAACCCAAGCTTAAGCGCAATTGCCAGGATCATTAGCCAAAACAAAGCATCTGTCTTGGTCATGCGGACTAGCTTTGGCTGGCAGCACCGTTGGTTTTAGCATCAGCATGTTAAGATTTGAACACTATGCGAAACAGCGCCCGCTCAGAGCAATGGTAAGTTTGTTGATCTTTTAGAACTGCCCTTGGCCGTGATTGATGCTTGCATGAAAAGATTCAGGCGATACCTTAATTAATTAATTGACTTGCATGCCATATGAAAAAGGACACACTCATATCGCTTATGAGCAGCTTGTTGTATATGCTTATTAATCGCTCTTGCTTGATTGATAGCATGCAGTAGCTGTACTAAGATACGTTTAGCTTTGATTGCTCTATTATGATGGTTCTTGAGTGAGTGGCTCAACCTGTTGCCTACACTAAGAACCCCACATTTGCATGCATCTTCAACTGTAGTTCTACTCGTCACAGAGGTGTTCTTATGCAAGATTTCCGTCTTAAGGTTTTTTATGCAGCCGCAAAGAACCTATCTTTTACTCTTGCAGCTCAAGAACTGTATATCTCTCAGCCAGCTGTTACTAGGCATATAAAAATTCTTGAAGATGAATACCAAGTCATGCTTTTTGAGCGCAATGGCAATAGCCTTGAGCTTACATATGCAGGCAAACTTATGCTGCAGCATGTTGAGCGTATCTTGCATGAGTACCATAAACTTGAGTATGACATGCATCTATTGAATAACGTGCATGTTGGACAGCTACGCTTAGGCGCAAGTACCACTATCTCTCAGTATGTGCTACCACCATATCTAGCCAAATTTATTGAGAGCTTTCCACAGGCAGATATCTCGCTTATTAATGGCAACTCACGCTTTATTGAGCATTCATTAGACGAGCATAATATCGACTTAGGATTGATTGAAGGTGTTACCCGTCTGCCTATGCTTACCTACACTCCATTTTTAGAAGATGAGCTCATCATCCTTACTGGCAGCAATAACTCCATTGCTAAGAAAGGCAAGTTAAGTGTAGAAGAATTTAAGCGCTTGCCTATTGTGTTACGTGAGCGTGGTAGTGGCACCTTAGACTACATAGAAAAAGACTTACAAGCATTGAATATTAAGTTTTCTGAACTCAATATCCGTATGTACTTAGGTAGTACTGAAGCTATCAAGCTCTTTATGCAGAACTCAGAATGTCTCTGCATCTTGTCAAAATCCGCTGTAAAGCGAGAGCTAGAACAAGGCATTCTTACTCATTTGACTGTTGATAATCTTACTTTTAAGCGCACCTTCTGTTTTGTCCGTACCCAAGGTCCACAAAGCCCACTAGTCGATCGCTTTATCACCTTCATTCAGCAGAGTATGAGCTATCAAAAAGCCGCATCCAACTAGCAAAGAAGCTTAACTCAAGAACCAATTGCCCACTTATTCAAGACTTACATACACAGCCACTAATCACTACTCTAGCCGTCTATAAAGGCAAGTGGGCTTGTTAAACGTTAAACAACACCTTTAACAAAGCACCAATCATCCCATTAAATCCCCATAGCTTCTTCATAACAAGCATTTATAGGCAACTTAATGCATGCCAGACCAATACGTGCAACTTCTTTGTTGTGGTTATAACATTTGGTTATAACTTATACAAAAATGATAGTGGCGTGTTAGAGGTACTGAGAGTATCTTATAGGCCGTTGAACAGAGCAATGCATACAAAACAATAATGTACATGGTTATCTTGCTCCATGCCGTTCTTGTCAGTTTACTGCATAACGAAAATTAATCGTAATACTCTGCTTATTGATTTTGGTCAACTTAGTATCGAGACAGCATGTTTACAAAAGCAAATAGAGCCAATACTTCTCATGGCCTCTTACTCATCATCTTATTCTCCATGGCAGCCTTCTACCTCTCAGAACTTGAGTGGGTCAAGAGCATGAGATTAAGTCCACTCATCGTAGGTATCATCTTAGGCACCATCTACGCAAACTCTTTACGTAAAAAACTCCCAGAAGATTGGGTTCCTGGCATTCGTTTTTGTACTAAGCAGATTCTTCGCACTGGCATTGTTCTGTACGGCTTCCGTCTTACTTTATCTGACGTATATGCTGTAGGCCTTCCTGCCGTAATCGTTGATGCCATCATTGTAGTAGTCACCTTAAGCCTTGGTATATTCCTCGGCAAAATCTTAAAAATGGACTCTCAGACTGCTCTTATGACAGCAACTGGTAGCTCTATTTGTGGTGCTGCAGCAGTATTAGGCGCTGAGTCTGTAGTTAAGTGCCCAAGCCATAAAACTGCAGTAGCCGTATCAACTGTGGTGATCTTTGGCACTATTGCTATGTTCTTATATCCAATTATGTATCGTTACGGTTTACTCGATAACTTAGGCGATATGGGTACAGCTATCTACACTGGCGCTACTTTACATGAGGTTGCCCACGTAGCTGCAGCTGGTAACGCAATGGATCCAAATGACTCTCTTGGCATTGCAGCCACAGCTACCATCACTAAGATGATTCGTGTGATGATGCTTGCCCCAGTACTCATTGTGTTCTCAATCTTGCTCTCTTATGCAGCTAAGAAAAAAGCACAAAGCTCTAACGGTTTAGCAACACAAAACCATGAGCGCGGCAAAATCACTATCCCATACTTTGCAATTGGCTTTATTGCTGTAATCGCCTTAAACACCATGCTCCAGCAGATAACTGGTGCTCCAACAGTTAAGGATATTCCTTTAAACGGCACCATTGAGTATATCGATACCTTTTTACTTACCATGGCAATGACTGCCTTAGGTACCGATACTAGTCTCGATAAGTTTAAGCAGGCCGGTGCTAAGCCATTCTTACTTGCCTCACTGCTCTTTGTTTGGCTTTTAGTTGGAGGTTACTTCTTATCTCTGTATATCCCACAGCTATTAGCCTAACCCTCAACACGCAACTTTAGGGTTTTTAGACCAAATACCTAAAACTACATAATCTTTGTTAGCGTCTCAGTTTGCGCATATCCATCAGCTTTAAAGAGATTGTTACAAAATTTTTAAACAAAACTCTTAACAGCAAGATGCACTGAGACGTTAATAAGTGAGTCGAGCACTGAGCCCAAATAACTCTATTTTTCTAAGTACAAAGCGCTCACAGACTCTCAAGCAACAGTTCCTATCTGAGTCTAAAGCACTACAGCGACAAAACTATCCAAGTCCTAATTAGCTACTCAATAAGAACCAAATAAGTGCCATCGCCAAGAAAATGCCTAGCCGCATCTTCTACGCCATCGCGCACTAAGAAGTCATAAATATTTTTCCAATTCCATGTACTGTATGCCGTTGTCTTTGACAGCGGCTTTCCTAGTGCCTCATCCCTTCAATAGTCCAATCCACACCGCTCCTAACAAGCACACAAGCCCTCCCGAGCAAACAAGCCATCCCAAGCAAACGGCTTTTTCAAAGCAAAAATCTTAAGCGCAACTTCCTCTACTCATCTACACATGATTGCAATATCAAAAGATCAAAAGCTCACAAGATCTGATCAGCTAAAGAGCTGAGGATCTAAGGATCATAGCCACACATTCAGCGCCTAAAAATCACCAGACTTGCGTAAACCGTTTCACGAACTATTGAAAAAACACAGCCTTAAGCATCGACTAATGCACTACTGTAGTGAAAAGCACTTTGACTTAAGAACCATCATCTAAAAAATATAGACTTGAGCCATTAGATTAATAACTACGTGTAATGCTTACTTATTGTACTCAAAGATAGATTTGAGCTTGCTCACGCTTGACACTGCAAGCTCCGCTCTATTGCGTAAACTATTAGCAATAATGCTAAAATGTAAGCTCGAACCGTATACCTTAAGGTGGTTGCGTTGATAGCAGATAACAGCTCCGCAGCCGTGGGATAGACTTTAAGGATACGGTTCTACTTTTTTTAGCCATCCCAAAATGCATCCTCTTAAGGTGCTTACAAAAAGCTTTTGTACAGCACGACAGCACGCCCTACCTTGCTCTAACTTTTTAGCATCAACTTAGCATGCACCCATCGACAGAGCTCTTTTCTCTGCTAATTGCTCTTAAATTATTGAAAGTCCCTGCATTTATTTCGTAACTATAAGCCAACCATTCCCTGAAAATCAGCTTATGTAGCTTAAAGCTCATCCAAAGATTGCAAGCATCTTCTCACTTATTGCATCAGATAAGCTAAGAGGATTCGACAAAATCGCAATTGATTGTATTATGTGTCTTTCATTAGCTATAACCAGGCTAATTGTTTTCGTATAAGCTAAACACGTTCTAGTACTTTTACTTATTTCGTCTTAAAAAAATATGAAGAAGCTCTTCTCTCTTTTTAATGTCTGTCTGTTTGCCGCTGCTGCGCTGTTTAACTCTGCATGTAACTCACTGCCAGAGGGCGCAACTGCACCTAAACTTAAGATTGAAAGTCTAGCCTTAAGTCGCCAGGACAATAATCCAGTTTTCATCATTGCCTATACTCTGCAGCACGCCTCACCAGAGCCGCTGCCAATTATTGGAATCAGCGCTGATGTGTTCATCAAAGAAGATAAGGTAGCTACCTTACATGAGGAGTATAAGAATAAGACCTTAGAGCCTAATAAGCTTGAGCGTTTTGAGCTCGTTGTTCCTGCAAACTTAATGGGCTCTGCAGGCGCTGATTCTCTTGTAAACAATACCTTAATCATGCTGCAAGGCTCATGCGCTCTTACTGTCAGCGTAACCGATGATACTGAGCTAAACTCTTTCAACCCAGTATCCTCATACCAAGGCCTTGTTAAGGTAATCAAAGAGTAATTAGCAACACCTTATTAAAGGTAAAAAAATGACAAGTCCGACTTAGTCATTTTGAGCAAGATACTCGAGTTTTTGTGTGTTCATGAGTAGACTTAGCATGTGTTCAGCTGCTGAGCCTCATGCTACTTTGTACTGTGAACCAAACTAAGGAATCCAGATAATGGCTTTCACTTTCACTCAGTCCTTTGATCCACGCATTGGCACTATGCAGAAGATCTTTGGCGTGATCTATGTTCTTATCACCCTGGTTGCTATTTCATTAGCTTTCTATGTTCGTTCTATAGGCCAGGATGGTTATTTACAGTTCTTCATGGCAGCCTTATTTGGCATTATGGCCCTGAAGTCTTTTTACATCTCCAACCGCGTCAAGAACCTCTTAAAAAATGGCGTTTACTTTAAGGCTAAGGTAGATTCAGTTGAGGCTGTTCGCGGCATCACCGTAATCAAGGGTATTGTTGAGATCCCTGACTTTGGTCCTATCTATATCGAGTCACGTTTAGCTGGCGAAACTCCTGCCCGTGAATTACAGCGTTACTTAGATGAGCGCAAGCAAGAGTTCTTACCTGCTTTAGTAGTTGGTGCTCAAGGCAAACATCCACGTGGCATGTTCACCATCAAGTGCAAGAATGGTCATCTTGATGAGTCTAGTGCCGAACTTCAAGATGAGAACGCTCAAAAGTCAGCTAATGAGCAAGAAGCTACACCAAATAGCGATGCTGCCGCCACTCAAGCTACTGAAACAGCCCAAACTCCATCAGCCGAAACTGCACAGACAGCTGATAATGAGCAAGCAAGCCCTGATGCTGAGCCAAAGGCAGAATCAGAAAATAACGCATCTGAGACAAAGACTGAGTCTGACACAAAGACTGACGCCGAAGATAGCGTATCTGAGCCAAAGCTAGAGGCTAAGGCTCAAGATAGCGAGCAACCAAAGAAAGACTAAATCACGGTTGCAAGCTCTAAACTACAGCAGATATTAAGAGCCTACTAAATTGTCCTGCACTTAGCTTTTGCCTCTAGATGTGCACTGTATAGGTTCTTATATTGCTTATAAAACATCATTACCCATGATAAGCGAACCCTCTGGTTCGCTTTTTACTTGCATAGTTGCACTTGCTTGCATATCATGGATGCTTATATTTTTGGGGTTTTCCTTAGAAATACTATATAGAGGCTCAGGCTTTAGCTGTCTAGCGCTAAGACAACGCTAGCACTTAGTATCTGCCTTAATAGCCTTCGTGAATTTTACTTAGGAGCACATCAATGTCTCTTGTCTCTATCAAAGAGGTCTTGAACCATCAATGCACCATCGGTAGCACCATTACCGTTGGTGGCTGGATCCGTACCCGTCGTGATTCTAAAGCTGGCTTTTCATTCTTAGCAGTAAATGATGGCTCCTGCTTCAATAATCTTCAGGTCGTAGCTCCTGCAGATTTAGACAACTACGAATCTGAAATCTTAAAGCTCACTACCTCATGCTCAGTTATCGTTGAGGGTGAGTTAGTTGAGTCTCAAGGCCAAGGTCAGTCTGTTGAAGTTAAGGCAACTAAGGTTCAGGTATTAGGCTTCGTTGAGGATCCTGACACCTATCCTATGTCTGCAAAGCGCCACTCTGTTGAGTACTTACGTGAGTATGCACACTTACGTCCTCGTACCAACTTAATGGGCGCTGTAATGCGTATCCGTAACTCTCTTGCTTATGCACTGCACTCATTCTTCCAAGAGCGCGGCTTTATGTGGGTTTCAACTCCACTCATTACCGCCTCTGACTGTGAAGGTGCAGGTGAGATGTTCACCGTTACTAACTTCGACCTAGATAACCTGCCAAAGAACGATCAAGGTAAAGTTGATTACTCACAGGACTTCTTCGGTAAGCACTCTTACTTAACTGTATCTGGTCAGTTAAACGTTGAAACCTATGCTTGCGCATTTAGCAAGGTATACACCTTCGGTCCAACTTTCCGTGCTGAGGACTCTAACACCTCACGTCACTTAGCCGAGTTCTGGATGCTTGAGCCTGAGATGGCCTTTACCGACTTAGACGGTTGCGCCAAAGTAGCTGAGGACATGCTCAAGTACGTCTTCAAGCGCATCTTAACTGAGCGTGCTGATGACATGGCTTTCATTGCTGAGCGTGTCGACAAGGACGCTATCAACCGCTTAGAGAAATTCATCAATGCTGACTTTGCTCAGGTTGATTACACCGACGCTGTTGAGATTTTAAAGACCTGCGGTAAGAAGTTTGAGTACCCTGTAGAGTGGGGTATCGATCTGCAATCCGAACACGAGCGTTACCTTGCTGAAGAGCACTTTAAGTCCCCTGTAGTTGTTAAGAACTATCCTAAGGACATCAAGGCTTTCTATATGCGTCAGAACGACGATGGCAAGACCGTAGCTGCAATGGACGTTTTAGCCCCAGGCATCGGCGAGATCATCGGTGGTTCTCAGCGTGAAGACCGCTTAGAGCTGTTAGATAAGCGTATGGAAGAGATGGGCCTTAGCAAGGAGTCTTACTACTGGTACCGCGACCTGCGTCGTTATGGTTCCGTACCACACTCAGGCTTCGGCTTAGGCTTCGAGCGTTTAATTGTATACATCACTGGTGTTGGTAACGTACGTGACGCAATTCCATTCCCACGTACTCCACGCAACGCTGACTTCTAATTTATAGAAATCAATTTTTCTAGAGCATAAGCAGCCTCATCGCTGCTAAATTCCTTAAGGCCCTGCAGCTTTTGCTTCAGGGCCTTTTTCATTCCTAGCTACAAAGCCCCAAATTCTGTAAACGTAACTGTCTATAAAACATAAGCAATGCACCCGCATAAATCAGTAAAAACAGATAAATAAGCTATCGTCACTAACAAACATTCATCACCAAAATTAATGTTCGTTTAGTACTAAGGCTACACAGTGCCAAGCCCGTTAGAATGGTTAGAAGAGCTCGATTCAAGCTCCACCAGAATTTATATGCCACGTGCCAATACTTCACAGGTATGAGTGCTCGTAGCAGTACTTAGTTGAGGTAGATACAATGGCAGTATATGTAAACACAAATTACAGCGCCCTTCAGGGTCAGCGCTACTTAGGCAACGTCCAGAACCAGCTGACTACCACATACCAAAGATTATCCAGCGGTATGCGTATTAACAGCGCTAAAGATGACGCTGCAGGCCTCCAGATCGCCGATCGTTTAACCAGCCAGATCAACGGCCTCAACCAAGGTAACCGCAACGCCTCTGACGGTATTGCATTAGCTCAGACTGCTGAAGCAGGTATGGACGAAATCTCTGGCATGCTCCAAAAGATCCGTACCTTAGCAGTTCAGGCTGCTAACGGCACCAACACAGCTGACGACAAGGCAGCTCTTTCAAAAGAAGCAAGTGCTTTAGCTAATGAGATTACTCGTATTGCTAATCAGACAACATTTGCAGGCAAGAAGATCTTAGCAGGTCAGCAAGAAAACACCGACACCATCTTCTCTAAGGCTGCAACTGCAGATAAGAGCAAAGCAGGTACAATTACTCTGCAAGTCGGCTCCAATAAGGGCGATACCATTGCGTTCCAAATCGACAACATGAAGTTCTCAATTGCATCTAATCGAGCAGATCAGAACTTTAAGCTCGATGGCGCAAACAACGCAGTTGTTGACATTAAGAATAACAATATTGCTTTCCTCTTCTCTAAGGCTGACGCATCATTAGTAATCTCTCACATGGATAAAATGATTGCTGATGTAGATGGATTACGTGCCAACTTAGGTGCCATCCAAAATCGTCTTGAGAGCTCTATCCGCAATCAGTCTAACGTTGCTGCTAACGAGGCTGATGCTCGCTCACGTATCCGTGATGCTGACTTTGCTGAAGAGTCTGCTAACCTTTCTCAGCAGTCCATTATCCAGCAGGCAGCTGCTTCCATGCTGATGCAGGCTAACACCCGTCCTCAGCTTGGCCTGAGCTTATTAGGTTAGTCGGGGGATCAGTAAAATGGCAGTATATGTAAATACAAACTACAGCGCTCTTCAGGGACAACGCTACTTAGGTAATGTCCAGAATTCCCTGACCACCACATACCAAAGATTATCCAGCGGTATGCGTATCAACAGCGCTAAAGATGACGCTGCAGGCCTTCAGATCGCCGATCGCTTAACCAGCCAGATCAACGGCCTCAACCAGGGTAACCGCAACGCATCTGACGGTATCGCCCTTGCTCAGACTGCTGAAGCAGGCATGGACGAGATCTCTAGCATGTTGCAGAAGATCCGTACCTTAGCAGTTCAGGCCAACAACGGTACAAATACAAATGCTGATAAGCAAGCTCTTGCTAAAGAAGCCTCTTCATTAGCAACCGAGATCACTCGTATCGCTAAGCAAACAACTTTTGCAGGCAAGACCATCTTAAACGGTAAACAAGACAACTCAATTGACCCATTTGTGCAAGGTGCTGGTGCAGCTGGTGCTAAAGGTGATGATATGAGCATCACTTTACAAGTAGAATTTAGTGAAACACCTCTGAAAGACTTTTTGGTGCTGCAATCTCGCAAACTTGTCTTTTCCCGCGACTTAGTTTGCCACTAATTCTTTTCGTTCTTACACTAAATTTATTGCTTTTA
>NZ_CABTML010000125.1:0-3101 GCF_902485895.1 uncultured Anaerobiospirillum sp.
AACCTGAGGTACCTAAGTCGCAACCAACACCGTACCCCTCGTAAGTGATGGACTCGAGATCTGAGCCTTTACCGCAGCCTAAACGAGCTACAGAGGTGATTTCACAGATTAATTTATGCACCCTAGTCTAAAGGCCAATAATACGTGAACTGACTTATCATTTCTATGGCGATCTCGTAAGATGTTCATTATCACATACAAGCGTTAGCCGCAAAGTGCTCTTTAAAAATTAGTTTGTCATAGACAATTAGAGTATCTAAGGATCACTTTGAAAGATACCTTTGACGTCCCAGGAATCCCTTGAGTATACGCGTAATCTGACATTAACATCTTTGTAGGGGGCTACTAGCAGCAATGATCCCAGCGCTAGAGTGATAAACTAATTTTTAAAGAGCACTATGCGCATAGGCAAGTGGTGAGTTTATAGTATTTGATCCCGGTCGTATCGTAGGATTGCCATAAGACTTTAATGAAGTCATGATAATGAGCACGTACAGGTGCATAAACTACCTCTGTACGCTTTTGCTTGAGCTTGCACATATTAAGCTTTTGCATAGGCTTGGGCTTGAGCATTAGCTTGTGCATATTCCTCATTGAGCTTTTTGACGGCAATGTGTAGGTATTCCTTGGGTGTATGCCACTCAAGACCTGCTTGAATACGTTCTTCGTTGTAGTATTTACAAAAATCCATAGTAAATGCACCAAGCGCCTTAAACGAGGTGAGCTCGGAGTAATAGTAGTTAAAGCACTCGCCTGTGTACCTGCTAAAAAATGAAGTCATTCTATTGTTGCGCTTGAAGCCTTCTTCTGGCATCAATAATCGCTGACTATTCTTTACAAAGTCGATGTACGCTTGATTTTTACTAGCGCCGCGCTGCGTTAGATGTATTGTGGATTGAAGATTTAGGTGAGCGTGAGCAGGAGCGCCTAAATACTTCTCGGCATATCTTAGTGCCTCGAGCACAGGCTTTTCACTAGGATCTTTATCTAGTGTGTAGCTCACAATGAGCCTACTATAGGCCTCGATAACTGGGGTGAAGTAGTAGGTCTTGCGATTGCGAATCCTAAGTTCCATAGTGCCGCATAGCAAGTGCTCATATGGGCGGGTGATGACTAAAGGTTTACTTGAAGTGGGCATGAACTCTCCTGCTCATAGTATGGTGCTAACAGGCTGATGTATTTATCAAAAGTGCATCAGATGTCGCCTCTAATCAGATATGGTCTAGAAGTTAAATTGGTACGCTGATGCGGGGCAGTAAACGTATAGCACTTATGGACTTGTATCTGAGGCACGTACTGCTTTTACCTTAAAGAACTGCCTTAAGTAAGCTAAGCTGAGTATAGCTAAGCTTGGCAGTGTTGATGCCAAGTCATACGCAGCTTAGTTGGTGATGAGCACATTGCAAGCTACATAAAAGCAGCTTTGGCTTAAGTTTTAGATTGTTAACGACTATCAGCGTAGCGCATCAAAGCGCCTTCCAAGAATTGCCTTGGCGTAAGACCAAATAGAGGTTCGTGAGGACGCTCATCGTTATTGTATTGACAATACGTATAAATATAATCATCTAAGACCTTATACGAGGTCAAGTGCCTATAGAAGCGTTCAACAAAATCTTCTGTGAACCTGCGCCAAAACGCAGCCATAACATTTTTGTTCTTGAATGCCTCCACAGGCATCACAAATCGCGAGCTCCTTTCAACATAGTCTATGTATGCCTGATTTTTAGCGGCACCACGCTGAGTAAAATGCACAAAAGATTTATCTGTTACGTGTGGTATTGCCCGATTGACTATACATTCTTCAGCGATTTTGAGTGCTTTAATCACTGAGGCATCACTTTGTGTTTTGCTTAGATCATAGCTCACAATGAATCTACTATAGACTTCCATCACTACGGTCAAGTAATAGGTCTTGCCTTTTGGAGTCGTCAGCTCCTTAGTGCCGCACAGCAAATGCTCATACGGCTTAAATTGGAATGTTTTTGAAACTGATAAGGCCATAATAAGTCCTTTTCATAATGTTATTTAGGTAAAAGCGGTACTCACAGCAATATTGAGTTCACAAAAACTAGGCCCACCCCAACCTCTTAGGCGCGAGCTAATTAAATAATTGTCTCAACTCAACTAAGCTAAGCTTAGCTGAGCTTTACTGAGTGTGAGCTTAGCAAGGCAGTGCATGGCAGGGCAGGGCGCTGTATAAGCAATTAAGTTTGCTAGGCTTATGGCGTGGACATATAGCTTACAGCTTGAATGCTTATGAGCCCCTTGTTTAAGCTTAAAAACATGAAAGGCGCACATTGCTTAGCAGTCTTTGAGGATAGTTGTTTTCTCTTAGGTTTAGTTATCTAAGGGGCTCGGCAATTAGCGCTTCAGGAACACCATCCGCTCTTAAGCGCTGAGCCTTAGCTCTAATCTCTTCCATCTGTTCTTGTGAATAGTACGCACGGCCAGCACGGGGACTTGGGCCTTGAGGAAAGCCAAAGTTAAAAATGGTCATTGGAGGTCTACCGCCAAGTGAAGAGTGTGGCATCTGACAATTGTAGTCGTCCATATTCGCTAGCAAGACATCAGTTAACCTACTCAAGGAGCCAGTCTGGAGGGCTACAAAAGCATATGGTGTTTCCATAAAACGGTTAAAAAATGAGTTGATGTAATTGCTAATATATGAGGTAGATTCAGGAGCCTTGAGCATAGGGTGAGACTCAATGTACTCCTTGTAGATCTTATTATTTGAGCCACCACGCTGACAAAAATAGATAGTGGCAGGTTTTTCAAGCATTCCTGCTATCTTATCTGCCAACCTGATAACCTCGCGTTCGCTATTGTCAAAAGTTGTGTGCAATTGCAACATGGCACGGCTATAAGCATCAAGCACCACCATTAGGTAAACCCAACGTCCCTCGATTTTAACCTTCAGTTCATATGTTCCTACTAATAAGTGCTTTAGCGGCCCTTCAAAATCTCTTTTAACTTTGCTTGCCACTGACATTGGGGAGTTGCCTAAGTAATTAAGAAACAGCCTATTAATCGCATTCAATATGAAAATAGGATGCTCGAATAGTATGTATTTTAAGTATGTAATGGTAACGTTCTGCGCTCAA
>NZ_CABTML010000126.1:0-4105 GCF_902485895.1 uncultured Anaerobiospirillum sp.
AAAATGCGCTCTCCTGTTACCCATAGCTCATAGCCATAGTCATAAAGATGCAGCGGCAGTGACTTAAATATGCAGTACTCCTTATCTGCAGCTTCTAAGAGCACACGAAGCTTGTCTACACCGCCATAGCGTATGGTTAATGCTATTGCATAATCTAAAACTTCGATGGATTCTTTAGTAGTTTGAAAACTATCACGAAGAACCCTGGTATCCTTATCAAGCAGCTGCTGAAGATCTTGTACACTGCCTCTTAAGATAACCTCAAAAAGATATTGTCTTAAGCCTGAGCTATTTGAGATATCAATCTTAGGCAGCCTATTTTGGGCCCATTCTTCTGTGTAAAACTTTTGTACCGCAGCAGATCCGTTTTGTAGTCCCCAATCGTAGAGCTCCACCTCATTTTTAAGCAGCATCTCAATATACTGCTTAGCAAGCTCCTCATTATAGATTTGACGATTATGGCAGTAGCCTAATACAAGACTAAAACCAAGATTATCAACAAGCTCTTTAGACACACCCAACTCAGGCATTATCGCACTAATACGTTTTTTCCTTTTATCCCATCGACCGTTTAACTTACATAGATCGCAGTGCTTTAAGTTTGGCGCAAATAGCAGCATTTCGCTGGCGCACAACCTAGCTATCTCATCTAATTGCTCAGTGCTTAGTGAGCTTCCCATATACCTAACAGCTTGTACTACTTTCACTGCGCTATCATATGCTTTTAGGACTTTCTCAAAACCACCAAGCAAGGTAAGTGCTCGAGGGTACTGGTATGGAACGTCTATGATGAACCGACGGCATTTGCTATAAAGCACGCCATCCACGCTCTCATAGACTACATTTTGCGGATGAACAATGTATCTTTCTAGGCTGTCAAAGCTTGGCAAGTACAAATAAGAGTAAAGGTTATCTTCAGTAGCCTCTTTCTCTTTAAGCTTAGTATTAACAAAGCAGTTACTTACGCTATTGTCTTTGGCGTTATAGATAAAGCCATTTTTATAGCAGATCTCAAACTTACGGCCAATAAAGCTCTTAGGCAGCGTTAAGGATGTAATTTCATTCTCATTGTCAAAGATTGAATAACGCTCAATGAACTTAACGCCCTCAGGGATCACCACATCGCCGCCAGCGCCTGAATATCGGATTAGCGTACCATCATCTGAGATCTCAAATTCCATAGAATGTCCTTGCGGCTAAGTGTCTACAGCAAAATATATTGCTGAGCCCCATCTAAGCTAAATCATAGTGATAGCAAACAACTACTTTTGTGCCGCTACAACCTTAATGATGACCTTATGCTAGTCTTGGTTGTTTTGTCCTTACTTTGAAGCTCTTGTTGCCTCTCAAGGAGAATAGCGGTGGCTTCATGTGCATTGTACTGTGTGGCCAAATCTAGAAGCTTACGCACGGTTTGTTTTGATCTAATCTGATTAGATGTGGCGATTGCATGAACAACCTTAGGATATGAGCGCGAGAGTGCTTCTTTAAATAACTCAACAACATATTTTGCCTGCACATCTACGAGATTAAAGATCTTCGCAAACTCATCAGGCCCCTTATGCATGAGCAATTTGATATCTTTCAATTGCATTGAGAAGCGCATTTCCTCTGTAGAAGATAGCTCAATGAGTCTTACAACACCTGGCAAACAATGCAAGGTGGCGTGATGTATCCAATGATAGAATTCTATTTTTACAAGATACTCTTTGTTTTCGCTTATCAATGTTTGTAAATTAGCTCCATGCGAAAGCATATACTTAGCGATCTTAAAGTCACCACAGAGCAAAGCTAGAGCGCAGAGCAAGTTACTTGCTATATCGCATTTGATGTTCAATATCCCTCTTTTTGACAAAAGCATCAGGCACTTTAAACGCTCATACTCATTAAGTGGAGCCATCTGTCTAACTTCATGAGATGAGGCAATCTCAAGCGCTGAATAATTTGGGTCATGATTAAAAATGCGCTCTCCTGTTACCCATAGATCATAGCCATAGTCATAAAGATGAAGCGGCAAAGACTTACAACTGCAGTACTCCTTATCTGCAGCTTCTAAGAGCACACGAAGCTTGTCTACACCGCCATAGCGTATGGTTAAAGCTATGGCATAATCCAAAACTCTGATGGATTCTTTAGTAGTTTTAAATCTGTCATGAAGAACCTTGCTATCCTTATAAAACAGCTCTTGAAGGTCTTGTACACTGCCTCTTAAGATAACCTCAAAAAGATATTGTCTTAAGCCTGAGCTATTTGAGATATCAATCTTAGGAAGCCTCTTTTTGTCCCATTCTTTTTTGTAAAAATTTTTTACCGCTGCAGATGCGTTTTGTACACCCCAATCGTAGAGCTCCACCTCATTTTTAAGCAGCATCTCAATATACTGCTTAGCAAGCTCCTCATTATAGATGTGCCGATTGTGGCAATAACCTATTACAAGCCCAAAACCAAGATTATCAACAAGCTCTTCAGTCACCCTCAACTCAGGCATGAGCGCAGTAATGCGTTTTTTCCTTTTATCCCATCGACCGTTTAACTTACATAGCTCGCAGTGCGTTATTTTTGGCGCAAACAAATGCATTTCGATGCCGCACAACCTAGCTATCTCGTCTAATTGCTCAGTGCTTAGTGAGCTTCCCATATACCTAACAGATTCTACTTCTTTCACTGCGTTATCTGCTTCTAGGACTTTCTCAAAACCACCAAACAAGGTCAGTGCTCGAGGGTAGTACATGAATGGAACGTCTATGACGAACCTTCGGCATTTGCTAAAGAGTACGCCATCCACGCTCTCATAGACTGGATTTTGAGGATGAACAATGTATCGTTCTAAATGTCTAAGCCATGGCAAGTACAAATAAGAGTAGAGGTTTTCGTGAGTAGCCTCCTGCTCTTTAATTCTTTTATTAACAAAGCAGTTGGACACGCTATTGTCTTGGGCGTTATAGATAAAGCCATTTTTATAGCAGTTCTTAAACTTACGGCCAATGAAGCTCTTTGGCAGCGTTAAGGATGTAATTTCATTATCATTGTCAAAGATTGAATAACGCTCAATAAACTTAACGCCCTCAGGGATCACCACATCGCCGCCAGATCCTGAATAACGAATTAGCGTACCATCATCTGAGATCTCAAAGTCCATATAATGTCCTCACTGCTAAGTGCCCATAGCTAAATAGAAAGCTGGCTGCACCTAAGCTAAATCATAGTGATAGCAAACAACTACTTTTGTGCCGCTACAAGCTTAAAGATGACCTTCTGCTAGTCTTTTTGGTTTTGTCCTTGTTTTTAAACTCTTGTTGCCTTTCAAGGAGCATTGCTGTGGCTTCATGTGCATTGTACTTTGTAGCCACATCTATAAGCTTACTCAAGTTTTTTCTAGGTTTAATATGCTTAGATGTGATGATTGTATTAACTGCGCTATGAGATGAGCTCAAGACTGCTTGTTCAAATAAATCTACTAGATCTTTTGATTTTACATCTAAAAGATTGAAGATCTTTGCAAACTCATTAGGCCCCTCCCGCATGATTACAGGAATATAGCAAGTTGGAATTGAGAAAGTCTTTCCGTCACTTGCTACCCATTCAATGAGTTGAACCACACCTTGCAAATGATTTAAGAGGGCACTATATAGCAAGTCGTTAAAATAAACGTCTTTAAGATACTCTTTTTCTTCTTGCATGAATCTTGGCAGGTTTACGCCGTGAGAGTGTAAATAGCTGGCAATCTTAAATTCACTGCACATCAAAGCTAGAGTGCAGATCATATTACAAACATTGTTATCTTCGATTATCAATGCCTCTCTGTCACACAAGAGCTCAAGGCACTTTAAGCGCTCATCCTCATCAAGTGGAGTCATGTTTCTTACCTCAACATTTGAGGCAATCACAAACGCAGAGTGATATTGACTGACGTAAAACAGATGCTCTACTGTAACCCAATAGTTATAGTAGTTGATATAAAGCTCTTTAGATAAAGTCTTAGGTTTACGTTGCAATTTAGCTTCAGCATCTAACAGCAAACGCAGCTTCTCTACACCACCATAGCGTATCGCTAAAGCAATGGCGTAATCGACAGTTTGTATAGCATTTTTGTCATGCCATAACA
>NZ_CABTML010000127.1:0-41957 GCF_902485895.1 uncultured Anaerobiospirillum sp.
AGGTACGTATACTTATTAAGTTTTTACTATATAAAACTGCTTGAGGTATAACAGAACCGAAACTAGCAGGTGGATCCGTTTTTCATTGCGTTGGTATGCTCAAATCGTTGCATATCACACGTGTATTTGTACTTTAATGGCGTGTCACACGATGCTCACTATACATTAAAGGAGTATTGCTCAAACGATAGAGACAATGATGGCGCTATAAGCTTTTTGAAGCTTTGCTATATGTTATTGAGGGATGATTGGAGATTTTTTAGGAGGGAGATTAGATGGTGGTGGCCCATTCCCGGATCGAACGGGAGACCCAGCGATTATGAGTCGCTTGCTCTAACCAACTGAGCTAATGGGCCACGGCGTGCATTATACATGGAAAGAGCATGAACGTAAACTAATTAACCAAAAGTAACAACATGCTTGCAAAGGGCCTGCGTATCCGCTTCTGCAAGCATGTGGTGAAAACGAAAATGCACCGTGGCGCTAAAGCTTATTGTGATTAGCCTTGAGCTGAGTTGTATTGCGAGGTAAATTCCATATCAGCAATCTGGCTTAAAGCATCCATCTCCACCATGTCATCGCGTTTGAAAGATCGGCCTTGAATCATGGATACCTGCTCTTTACGCTCAACATAAGGCTCTCTTAAAGAGTTAAACAAGAAGCGAGCAAAGTACTCACTCTTATGTTCTGGACTCATCTCTACACCATCTGACTTATTCTTGAAAATCTCCATGTCAAACAGGTAGTTAAACAGTGACCAGAACTCAGTGTCTCTAAACTCTTCAATGAGCAAGGCACAGGTAATGGTGCGCTCATTCTTGATGAGCTCAAAGAGTCGCTCAATACAAGGATACTCTGGCAATCTTAATTGCTTGGCCAAATCAAGAAACTCATCTAGATTCAAAAAGTCATACAAGGTGGCCACAATAGTTGGCTGCTGCAGGGTAAATGCTAGCAGCTCGTAGATTGGCCCAGTTGCATCGCGAACAGTAAAGTCATGACGCACTAAGGTCCTATAGTTTGCAATCTCATAGGAGTACAGGCCCTTGTTCTTAGCAATAGGCTCCATAAAGTCAATTGGGACAATACCTGCTCTTTTAGCCTCATTAAGTGTGTCATGAGGAGCTGCGGTAGCCGCCATCGACTGTCCTAAATGTTCAGATGGACCCCACTTGTTGTTCCACGCTTCTTGACGCTGTTGGATATTACCTTGCGGCCCGCGCCCGCCCTCGTAATACTCACCTGCGTAATCATCATCTAAATGATCATCAGAAGGAGCACCATTAGGACCAAGCTGCATAAACTCGCCTGCAGGAGACTGCATTACACGCTGAGCATTTTGCATGTAGAGCTGATCTTTAAACTGCTCCACAGAGAGGTTTTGTCCTCCTTGAGCATAAGGGTCTATCTGATAGTTACCTTGATTTGATGAACCTTCTGCTTGCTTGAAGTTACTGTAATCAAATTGATTTTGCGGCTTCTCAAAGCGAATCACCCTATCGTTACCGTGGGTGTTGTTGTGCCATGATCTGCTATCCACCATGCCATTGTTATTCAACTGCACAGGAGCGCCATGGCCGTTGTGTCCAGCATGGCCGTTGTATGCTCCATTGCCATTGTAAGCACCATTAGCTAAGCCATGATTATTTTGACCATGGAAGTTAGGCTGGCCGGGAGCAAAATTAGGATTGCCTGGCGCATAGTTTTGGCCCTGGTTTGCAAAGCTTTGATTGTTATTTACGTAGCTTTGGCTGTTATTAGCGTAGCTTTGGTGGCTGTTGCCGTAGTTTTGGTTTTGGTTAGCGTAATGTGGATTTGGGGATCCAAAGTTAGGGCCATTACCTGCAAAACCTTGGTTTGGATTGCCATAGTTTTGTGCTTGTCCCTGGTTAGGACGGTTTGCCCCATAGTCTTGGCCTCTGTTAGAAGCTTGGTAAGGGCGATTTTGATTCCATTGCTTTGGAGCAGAGCCTTCATCGCGTCGAGATGAATAGGTTGGCTGAGGCAAGAACTCACGAGCAACCTCAATGCTTGGATCATCAACCATAGTGTTAACTTCACTAGCTTCCATATTGAGAATTTCGCAGAGAAGCTGCTTAGCCACAAACTGATAGTTTAAAGGCATGGCTTTAATGATGGAGGCTACATTGCGGATGAACTCAATACGGCCGCCCACATGGGACAAATTGAACTCCTTAGTCTTGTATAAGAATAAGGTTTCAGTAAGTGATAAAGCCTTTTTGACCTCCTCACCAAAAGCAGCATTGCCATTTGCTCGCACAAAGGTATCAGGGTCATGACCAGCTGGCAGGAACAGAAAGCGCACGGTCTTGTCTGTTTCTTTGAGCAGCGGGGTAATAACCTGCATAGCATGCCAGCCTGCTTTCTTGCCTGCCTCATCACTATCAAAACAGAACACTACCTCATTGGTGTAACGAAACAGAGCCTGCATGTGCTCAGAGGTCAAAGCGGTGCCTAAGGTAGCTACCACATTGTTATAGCCTGCCTGACGTAGTGAAATGGCATCCATATAGCCCTCTACCACTACTACAGCATCAGGTCGATTGCGATTAGCCTGTAAACACTCATATAAACCGAAAATCTCGCGTGATTTTTTGAAGATCGGGGTTTCAGGAGAGTTTAAGTACTTAGCAGTTTTCTCATCTCCTAATACTCGACCACCAAAGGCAATAATGCGACCTTTAGTGTCGAAGATTGGGAACATAACACGGTTGCGGAAGAATGCATATTTACGGTGTCTACCTTCATCAAAGGTATCCTTTTGTAAGCCGCACTCAACAGCCTTAGCATACTCATCTGCATTCTTCACGAGCTCCTTTTCTACATAATCATAAGAGTCAGGAGCAAAGCCTAAACGAGCCTTGACGATGATTTCATCTGACAAACCACGCTTTTCTTTGAAATAAGCCATGGCCTCAGGATTTTGCTGCAGACAACGCGTGAAGTAAAAGGCAGCATCATCCATGATCTTGTAATAGCCTTTCTTACGATCTTCTTTTTGAGGATCGTACTCGGCGTTCTTATCGTATTCGATATCAAGACCAGCAAATCTTGCTAGCTCTTCAACAGCTTCAACAAATGAAGTGTTGTTGTACTTCATCACGAAGTCGATGGCATTACCATGCTCACCACAGCCAAAACAACGATAGGTTTGACGAGCTGGACTTACCATGAATGATGGTGTCTTTTCGTTATGGAAAGGGCAGCAGCACTTATAGTTGCCACCTGAAAGCTTAAGGCTACGGTACTGTTGAATTACTTTGACAATATCTAAGCGCGGAATCAGCTTGTTTCTAATAAAGTCCTTTGAAATTAAAGGCATGCCATGCTCCTTACAGACCAAAAGCTCTAAAGCCCCTACCACAAGAGTATAAAGCTACGCTTTGTATCCTATCGTTAAGCTGTTTGCAACTAGTAAGTAATATCTTTGCAAGCGGTTTGCAACTAGTAAGCAATAGCTTAGCGAGCGGTTTGCAACTAGTAAGTCATATCTTTGCAAGCGGTTTGCAACTAGTAAGCAATAGCTTAGCGAGCCGTTAGCCCCATACTATACAGTAGCAAAGCACTAACACTACAAAAAGTGGGATCAAAAAACTAAACGCTGATAAATAAGCGATTTTCCATGCAACTGCACTTTCCTACACTATAAGGACTTGCAGAAAATAGCCGACTAATCACTCTATAACAGTGCTCTTGCGTTACTACACGCATTCTTATTGGTGTTAAATATGGCGCTATAGATGAAAATCTCTTTGTCGCTAATTTGAGTTATGTTCTTAATTGCATCAGATATCCCGTATTCATAGCTAGATGACGTGATATGATTAGCTTTTTCTCTTTTTACCTACAATTTCAGTCTTACTGGCAATAAGCTCAGATATGATTGACATTGTAGATATCATTGGTTGGCACTTTCGATAGCCAAGGCGTGCTCTTGAGTATGCAAGCTTGCTTTATTACTTAACAGGGATCAGACATGGCCACTTACTGCATAGGCGACATCCATGGTTGTTGCGATGAGTTTTTAAAGATGCTCGATCTCATCAAGTTTGATGATAAGAGCGATGAATTGCTTTTAACCGGCGATCTCATTGGTCGTGGCCCTTATCCTGTTGAGACCATGAGAGAGATTATGTCTTTAGGCAAGTGCGTTAAAACCGTACTTGGCAACCATGACATTAACTTCCTCGCCCTGCACTACGGTATTGTTAAAGCTCGCCCAAAAGATAATCTTGAGGTGTTGCTTAACTCCCCACTGCGCGAGACTATCGTTAACTACTTTTTAAAGACTCCGCTTTTGTACATACACAAGCAAAAGCCTTTAGTCATGGCTCATGCAGGCATTTACCCTCTGTGGTCAATTAAAACAGCCAAAAAAGAAGCTAAAGCCGTGGAGAAGGTATTTGCTAACCCACTGCAGCGCATTGTTCTCTTGCGCAATATGTACAATGAGGCTCCTTTAACCTACAGTGCAGCTAATGACGGCATCTTACGCTGGCGCTTTGCCATTAATACCTTTACTAGAATGCGTCTGTGCTATTTCGATGGATCAATGGACTATAAAAATAATGCTGTAAGCCCTGAAGAAGTTGCTAAAGACGGTCTTGCCCCATGGTTCTCTTTAAGCGCCCCGCTGCTCTTTAAGAAAAAGCAGTACAAGCTTGTATTTGGACACTGGGCAGCGCTAAATGGCAACTGTCATGAGCCACACATTAGAGCATTAGACACTGGCTGTGTCTGGGGCAATCGTCTGTGCGCCTGGCGCTATGAAGATGACACCTTCTTCTACGTCAAATCCGCTGGCTACGCTGACATCTAAAAGAGCAGTCTACTTCATAGCTTATTTGCTTGGGCAGCTGTGCGCTTATGGGCCACAGATAAGCTAATGAGCTCTGCAAGCCATAGCTAAATGGCTGTAAGCGTGGGCTTGGTATATGGTTGGGGGCAAAAAAACAAGGGCCGCTGATGCGGCCCTGATTTTTTATGTGATGTAAGCTAATGCTAGAGGGGCATTAGCCCATACGATTGATGTTCTCGTAAGTTAAGAAGCGATAAGACAGACCTAAATGCTCTTCACCCTCTGGGATTAAAGCACCATTCTCATCAACTACTACAGCATCAGAATCAAGCTCAGGAATCTCCTGAGCAAAGCCTGACGGCTGCTCGGCCTTACACAAAAAGTAGGCGCGGCTGCCAGCAATCTTTGGCTCGGATGAGGCTAAACGGAAGATGCCAAGCATCTTAAAGTCTGGGAAGAATGTGTCCGCATGTGGAAAAGATGCACGAATCTCAGTGAGCACTAAGATATCGATTTGCTCTAAGGCCTCTTCAAAGACTGCAGCTCCGCCAATAATCACGATCTTGTCGTAAACGATAACATTAGCATCGCTCACTCCATCGCGCTTTAAGGCCTCTTTTGAGGCTGCAACATCTGATGCTAAAGCAATGGCTTCTTTGAGGCTGCCTACAGTCTCAATATCCTTACGTTCAGCTAAAGCTTTTGATGAGGTAATCACGATATTGCGACGGTTTGGCAGTGGCTTACCAATGGATTCAAAGGTACGGCGGCCCATGATGACACAGCTATCATAGGTCTGTGCTTTAAAGTGCTTGAGGTCTGCAGGTAAGTACCATGGCATAGTACCTCTCTCACCAATAGCGCGATCAAGGCCAGTAGCAACCACCATTGATAGCACGCATTTTTCAGCCGGGATATAACGATTAGCAGGGGCTGGAGTAGTAGCTACCTCAGGTGCAATCTCAGCATTACCGGTTGATTCGGACATAACAACTCCGTGTTTTAATATCTTTGCTCTTTTAGACACGCGCCTGTTGGCACTTACAAGCCTATCAAGAGTCTTTAGCGCAGTACCACTACACTCCATAATTGGAATGAGTAAGTCCATAAGTTACGGGCTTTTTGTTGTGATTCTTGCAAAGGGACTGCTTATAAAAAAATTAAGCCTTAGTGTAAAACTAAGGCTTTTGCAAAAGGGGCTATGAGGCTTAATTAATCAACAGTCTCATGCCCAACTTATAGTTAATTATTTCTGGTAGACAACCTCGACGCCATCATCGTCATCATCAAAGAAATCGTCAAAGTCATCATCATCGCCATCAAGGGATGCACCGTTAACTGGATCCTTAAGATGCTTAGCACCCTCAGTCCAAACGAAGTCATCAGCCTTGTTCTTATCCTTGTTCTCTTCTGCTTCGATCTCAGCACGCTTAACAGTGTCAACGAGCTCTTGAAGAGCATAAGTAAGATCGTTAGTGTGCTGCTTTTGCAGGGCAGAGATAACAAAAGTACGCTCTGGCTTAGTTTCTAAAGCATCAGAAATCTTCTTGAGCATTTCTTGGGCTTCTTCTTCGCCGCCCTCGAGCAGATCTACCTTATTAAGTACTAACCAGCGTGGCTTTTCGTATAAGTCGTGAGCGTATTCTTTGAGCTCTTTTTCAATTACGCAAGCGTTCTCAACTGGATCGGACTCATCAGCTGGCTTTGCATCAACTAAGTGTAACAGTACACGGCAACGCTCAAGGTGACGTAAGAAACGGTGACCTAAGCCTGCACCTTGTGCAGCGCCTTCGATAAGACCAGGAACGTCAGCAATTACAAAGCTCTCGCCATCACCAGTCTTAACTACACCTAAGTTTGGAACTAAGGTAGTAAATGGATAATCGGCTACCTTTGGACGTGCTGCAGATACAGAACGGATAAAGGTAGACTTACCTGCATTTGGTAAACCTAACAGACCTACGTCAGCAACTAAGAGCAATTCAAGCTCTAAAATACGTCTCTCACCAGGAGTACCATTAGTCTTCTGACGTGGGGCACGGTTAGTGGAGCTCTTAAAGTGAGTGTTACCAAAACCACGACGGCCACCCTTAGCCACACGCAGCATCTCACCTTCAGTGCGTAAATCGCCGATAACTTCACCAGTTTCCTTATCGGTAATACGAGTACCTACTGGCACCTTAAGGACGATATCAGCACCACGAGCACCAGTACAGTCAGAGGACATGCCATTCTGACCACGCTCTGCCTTATAGAACTTGGTGAACTTGTAATCAACTAAAGTGTTCAGGTTAGTGTCGGCGAGCATGTAGACGTTGCCACCATCACCGCCATCACCACCATCAGGGCCACCTTTAGGAATATATTTTTCACGGCGGAAACTAACGACACCGTTACCGCCATCGCCTGCTTCAACGCGAATTGTAGCTTCATCAACGAACTTCATAAGTATTCCTCTGTGATTGCATTATGCAGATCGGCTAGCAAGGGATTAAGTGACAAACTTTTAGTTTAACACTGTAAGTGATACTACAGATACAGACTGACTATAAAGTTCAGTAATAGAAATATAATCCGAAACTAGCTGAGAAACAGCGGCAACCTGACCTAAAACACTTTATCCCAAGCTTATCTATGTCCACTAAGAAAAATAACTGACGCTCAATGCGATAAAAAAGTTATCTTTTAACTAGCTATCGAGCACGTATCATCGCCTCGATTGCATCCATTGCTATAAAACCAAGGAGGGATATTATTCACGCTATAGCGTGATAAGAACCATATGGACAGTAAGATGGGTAAACTAAACGATCCTATAAAATACGTACGTCATAGCATCTTCTAGACGTACTTGATGCTTGTTTAGCACGGGATCTAGACTAATCTATTGCTTATGCTGCGCTAGTTAATACTTGCACTAGCCATAACAGCATTCTCAAACAGGAGAGGTACATAAAACATCGCTTATGTACATACAGTGAGGTTATGTGTTGAGGCTTTGACCTTAATGTCTTGTAGTTGCCTTTGACAGCCCTTGTAACTAAGGGCTTTGTAGAGGGTTTAAAAAACTTAACCCTATACGAAAAAGGCCTGCATCACCACGCTTAGGTGAGGCAGGCCTTTTTTCAGTTTCACTCTAGCAAACTGCCATTGCACTTGCTAGCAGTCAAAGCTAAAAACTAAGCAGCGTCTTCAGCGATGATCTGAACGAACTTACGGCCCTTAGGACCACGAGTTACGAATGAAACCTTACCAGTCTTCTTAGCAAATAAGGTGTCGTCCTTGCCGATACCTACGTTTGCACCTGGGTGGAAGTGAGTGCCGCGCTGACGAACAATGATTGAACCTGCGCTTACTAACTCACCAGCATAACGCTTAACGCCTAAGCGTTGGGCCTGGGAATCGCGACCGTTGCGAACGGAACCGCCGGCTTTCTTGTGTGCCATTGATCCTATCTCCTAACCGGCAATACCGGTAATCTGAATTTCGGTGAACCACTGACGGTGGCCGGTGACCTTCTGGTGATGCTTACGACGACGGAACTTAACAATCTTAACCTTCTCGCCAGCAACCTCACCTAATACAGTGGCGGTAACCTTAGCACCGTCAATGTAAGGAGTACCAACCTTTACGTTGGTGCCGTCAGAGATTAAAAGAACCTTGTCTAACTCTACAGTAGAGCCCTGCTCTTTATTGAGGAGCTCAACGCGGAGCTTTTCACCCTCAACAACTTTGTGCTGCTTGCCACCGCAAAAAATAACTGCGTACATGCTCAAACTCCGTTTGAACGCAGGAGTTTGTGCTCCCGCTCAAAACTATTCATCAATGTCCGTGCAAGATCATCCGTACGTAAAGCCAACGGATGGCAACCCAAGCGAAACACTCTCAGGATAAACCTGTAAAAGAGGCTTGACGCTGGCTTTCGATGAAACTTAGTGCAGATAAATCATGCTGTAACGTCATAAACAGTACGTTACTCTAAGCCATCTAGCCTTTCAGACCGAAAGCTTGACTCGCAGGGAGTTAACACTTGCCGGATCAATCGAACATACCAAAATTTTCATTGAGGTATTGCCACGTTGGCTGCAGCTTAAAACTGCTTCTTCGTGGACTAAGGTATACGTAAAACTTACGTTTACCTAGGGCTGTTCTAACCCTACATTGCACTTTAAGCGCTAAGAGTAAGCTTAGCATCAGTGTGCTCTGATATTTGTGAGCGCATATTTTACACACTCAAGGCTTTGAAAGTCAATCAAGTGAACTTTCAAAACCGCAAAATTATAGCATAGCTTTGCGCTTGTTGTACCAATGATCTTTCACAATCTATAAAATTTCTGCCAAGCTCAATGTCTTAAAACTCTCAGATCGTAAGCGCGATCTTACTTACACATTGCGCCTATGATCCTATGTAACATAGGCTTACTAGAAGATCTCTACATAGGATAAGCACCTTATATTTGCCAGCGTTCATACTAAAAATCACATAATGCCCATCAGGACTTTGTCTCTAACAAAAAGATCATAGCTTTAAGCCATCTGATGTTATTAAAACCAAATGATGTTACTTATGAATCACTTCTAAGCATGAGTATTGTCACAAACTTTGGCTAAAGAATGCTAAAAAGTTGCACCTAAAAGGCTCAAGAAATACCACTCTCTTAAGCGTTCTTAAGAGCGCTTACTTTCAACAAATCATGCCCTAGGCCATATCTGAGCGCCGCTTGAGGAGTCTCCTTTTAAGAGTTAATGCACCTAGTATTAAAAAAATAGCATGACGAAGCCCTCGCATTAGAAATGTGAACATCTATTAGATCTATACTTTGATGCTAAAATATCGGAGCCTCAATAATTGTCAGGCTCATAAGTATCTACAATCTAATGTTTTGTCTGAGTTTTAAACTAGGCAAAGCATGTGGTGTGGTGCACAGCTCAATTTTGATCTGAGGTTACTTACCTTTTGTAAGGTTAGGTATGGTGGCTATACAAAGCCATGATCTCGCAGCTAATGACTGCGATTAAGTGTGCAAGCCTTCTCTTGCCACTTATGAATACGCGCTTACATTTTCACACGAGCACATGCGCTCTTAAGCATGTACACATGAGCTAGCTTGATAAAAGCACTCAATAAACTCTTATGTACATAAGCTATTGCAGGTGTTCTATCGGATATGGCACAGAGCATTTTCAACTTATATTGAAGATGCCTAACGCAAGATCGCCACTGAGGCAGCAACTTTAAGATCTTATCTACTGTGTTTGAGTAGCTACGATCTCATCTTGCATTTGATGCCATTGCTAAACCAAGGACTTTTTATGGTGGCGGATACTATTGCCAGCGAAACTTTGATCAACAAGAGTCTTGAAAGGGTTGAGGAGCTTTTGAGCGCAACTTACACCCAGCACCAGCTTGAAACAGCCGTGAATGCCATGTGTATGCACGTGATCAATGCTGGCGGCAAGCGCATACGTCCGCGCCTGGCTGTTATGAGTGCATTAGCTCTCCCTCATTACAATGAGGAGCTGCACTATGAGAAGATCTGCCACATTGCAGCTGCTTTTGAGATGCTGCATACAGCAACCTTAGTGCATGATGATGTTATTGATAAGGCATCCATGCGCCGTGGTCAGCCAACCTTAAATGACACCTCAGGTAACCATGCTGCAGTTTTAGCCGGTGACTACCTCTTTACTCGCTGCTTTGATCTGATTGCCTACCCTGAAGAGTTTGGCGTGATTAAAGCCTTAAACCGCACCTTAAGCGAGCTTGTTGTTGGTGAGCTTTATCAGCTTGAAAATGAGGGCAACTCAAACATCTCTTACGAGACCTACTATCGCACCATCTACGCTAAGACTGGTGTGCTCTTCGAGCTCTCTGCATCTGCCCCTGCTATCATCATTAAAGAAGATAGTGCACTTGAAGCTCCTTTACGTGAGTATGGTCGCCAGCTTGGCATCGCCTTCCAGATCAAGGACGACATGCTCGACTATAGCGCTGATGCTGAGGCCTTAGGTAAAGATCCAGGCACTGATTTAGCTGATGGTCGTATTACTCTGCCAGTACTGATTGCGCTCAACCATAGCAATGAGCAAGAGCGTAAGCAGCTGCTTGAAGATATTAAAGAAGCTAACTTAGAAGCAGTTAAGGCTGCCATTGCACGTACTAATGCCATGCAAGAGTGTGAGCGTCAGTCTCAAGAGGCCTGTGATAAGGCTATTGCTTGCCTCGACGTGCTTGAAGATAGCCCATACAAGCAAGGTCTGATTGCTGTATGTAAGAAAGCTGTAGCCCGCAATAGCTAAAAGCTTGCTAATAATTCATTCCCAAGGCATAGACAAAGTACCTATGCCTTATAAAAAACCAGCGTCCTGCTGGTTTTTTGCTTTTAACGCCTTGCTACTAGCTAAAGCTCAAAAAAAAGCGCTAGAAACTTAAGTCTCTAGCGCTTTTTTTTATGACATAGGCATCTTAGCGTGCCTAAGATCTTTTAGGCCATTGGGTCGATGAGCATAATAGTCTGATCACGCTCTGGGCCAGTTGAAATGATGGCTACTGGAACACCAGCTAACTCCTCGAGACGACGAATGTACTTCTTAGCGTTCTCAGGGAGCTCTTCAAACTTGGTTACACCAACGGTAGACTCGCTCCAACCTGGCATAGTCTCGTAAACTGGAGTTACCTTGGAGTACTCATAAGCTGCTAATGGTGGCAGATCGCTTAAAGTGCCATCAGAGAGCTTGTACTTAGTGCAGATGCACAGCTCTTCCATACCGTCGAGAACGTCAATCTTCATTAAAGCAAGACCGCTTAATGAGTTGATGTCTACAGCACGACGCATTGCAACAGCATCATACCAACCTACACGACGTGGACGACCGGTAACAGCACCAAACTCAAAACCACGGGCACGGATATCCTCACCGATCTGATTATCAAGCTCAGTTGGGAATGGACCGCCACCTACACGAGTAGTGTAAGCCTTGCAGATACCTAAAACGTAATCGATGTGGCGAGGACCTGCACCTGAACCAGTGCAGCAACCGCCAGCAACAGTATTTGAAGAAGTTACGAATGGATAAGTACCGTAGTCGATATCTAGGAAAGTACCCTGAGCACCCTCAAAGAGTACCTTCTTGCCTGAAGCACGTGCATCAGCAAGGATTGCAGATACGTCAGCAACCATAGCAAGGATACGATCACGTACCTTCATGATGCCGTCCATAATGCTGTCAAAAGAAACTTCCTCAGCACCGAAGTAGTTCTTTAAAGCAAAGTTACGGTAGTCAAGCAGGTTTGCAAGCTTCTCTTTAAAGATCTCCATGTCATACAGATCGCCAATACGCAGACCACGACGAGCAATCTTATCCTCATAGCAAGGACCGATACCACGACCAGTAGTACCAATAGCGTTCTTACCACGCTTAAGCTCAGAGGCCTTGTCGATAGCAACGTGTACAGGGAGCAGTAAGGAAGAGGCAGCTGATAACTTAATGCGCTGCTCAGCATCGGTAATACCAGATGCCTTTAACTCTTCGATCTCACCGAATAAAGCTTCAGGAGAAACAACCACGCCTGAACCAATTAAGCATAAGCTTGAAGAGTGCAGAATGCCTGATGGAACAAGACGTACAACTACTTTCTTGTCACCTACTACTAAGGTATGGCCAGCGTTGTTACCGCCTTGGCTTCTAACCACGATATCAGCTGTAGTGGTTAACAGATCGGCGATCTTGCCCTTACCTTCGTCACCCCATTGGGTACCAAGCACTACTACATTGTTAGGCATGTTAATTCTCTCTTTGATTGCAGGGCAGTTTGCACCGACCCTCATCAGATGTTATAGCCCTTTTGAGGCTCAAAACACGTGCTAGATAAAGCCTTGCTGTAGTCTCGTACAGTAATCTCAAGCACGCAAACGCTCTAATTTTAGCGTATTTTACGGACTTTGTCAGGATATTTCCCGATAAGATCCTAAAGTGACATCATGCCCAAGGTGTGTGCAAACTCATACTAAGCGCATTCACATCTTAGTCCCACCCTACGTTAAGCCCCCACAAAGCTTATCTATAGCTAGGCAATCGGCACTTTTACTGCTTATCTATAGCTAGGCTATGGGCACTTTTTTTATCTTAGAAACAGCCAAGCTTTGGGCGAGCAAAAGCTAATTTTTGGGATGGACTGAGGACATCGAGTCTCGTTAGTGCCATAAAACAAAAACGGCATACTCGAGACTATCGGGTATGCCGTTTTTAAAGCAAGGGTACTTGCCCTAGATGATGAATAATTTAGCGATTACTTGCCAAAGAATGGACTGTTCTTGCCCTTTGGATCCTGGAAGTAACGGAAGAACTCGCTATCAGGTTTGAGCACCATGACATCATTGCCTTGTGACATGGCTGCCTTATAGGCGTTCATACTACGCAGGAAGTCGAACAGCTCAGCATTCTGACTGTATGCATCAGCATAAATGCGAGTAGCCTCAGCATCGCCCGCACCCATGAGACGACGTGCCTCACGCTCTGCAGTTGCGATCTTCACAGTAACCTCACGATCAGCCTGAGCCTTAATTGCCTCAGCCTCACGACGGCCTTGTGAACGGTGGAGTTTGGCTACAGCATCACGCTCTGCACGCATACGCTGATAAATGGAGTTAGACACCTCAGGTGGCAGGTTAATCTGTTTGATACGTACGTCGACGATCTGAATACCTAACTCTACAGAACTCTTGCCTAAGTCACGCAGAGCATTCTGCATAACTTGATCACGCTTAGAGCTAGAGATGAGGTTATCGATCTGAGCTTGTGCCTCTTCAACCTTATCAGAGCTTACCTTTAAGGTGTCATCACCGTCGGTCTGACCAACAGTAGTGCTTTGAGTGTTAGCCTGAACGTCTTTAGCATTGACACTGTCAAAAGAGTTCTCAAAATCACCGTATGAGCCAGCCTTTTCCTGACCTGACACAATCTCGTGAATGGTGAGTCGACCAATCTGAGAACGCAGTGAGTTGTTAATACGGCGACGGAGCAGCTCTTCAGCTTGCATAATGTTACCGCCTGCAGTAGTCAGGTAGAAAGTTGAAGGATCAGAGATACGCCACTTTACGTATGAGTCAATGATAAGGTCCTTCTTCTCAGCAGTAACGAAACGATCTGCACGAGCTGATAAGGTTTGAATACGTGCATCGAGTACACGCACCTTATCAATGAAAGGAATCTTAAAGTGTAAGCCTGGCTGAGAGACTGCAAGCTCAGCATCAGAGTTACGTAACACCTTACCAAATCGAGTAACGATACCTACATTACCCTCACTGATCACGAACACAGAGTTGAAAACAGTGAAGACTACGACCAGCAAGATTGCTAAAAGCAGATTTAATGATGAACTACGCATTATTATCTGCCTCCCTGAGAATAGCTGTAGCCAACTGGACGGTCACCGCTTCTACGAGTGGTAGTGCTGGTGCTCTTAGTGCTCGAGTTGTAGTAAGGAGTTGAGCTGGTGCTAGATGATAAAGGCAGAGCCTCTTGAACATTAGCAGGAGCCGGAGTAGAACCCTTCTTACCCTCTGGCATTGGCAGATAGAGAACTGGGCTTGAACCTTCAGGAGTATCTAAGATGATCTTGGATGACTTGCCTAAGACTTCTTGCATAGTCTCAAGGTAAATACGGGTACGAGTAATCTCTGGAGCAGCATTGTACTCAGGCAGCACAGCCTCGAAACGAGCAACCTCACCTTGTGCATCTAAAACAACACGTGAACGGTATGCTTCAGCCTGCTGACGAATACGTTGTACCTGACCTTCAGCACGTGGCAGAACTTCGTTAGCATAAGCCTCAGCTTCACGCTTGAAACGCTGTTCGTCTTCTTGTGCAGCAATAGCATCGTCAAAGGCTTCTTTAACCTCATCCGGAGCACGAGCTGGCAGGAAGTTTACGTCCACGATGGAAAGACCCATATTGTAAGGCTCAATTACTGAGATCAAAAGATCACGAGTATCCTGACGAACACGCTCACGACCAGAGGTAAGAATGTCATCCATCAGGGTGTGACCCACTACATAACGTAATGCTGAGTCAGTAGCTTCGGTAAGAGAATTATCTGGAGCTGTTACTGAGTATAAGTACTGGAATGGGTCAGAAATACGATACTGAACATCCATCTCTACAATAACAACGTTCTCATCCTCGGTAAGCATTGCACCTGAGGACTGAATTGAACGCACCTGCTCGATATCGACAGTAGTTACTTGGTCGATGCCAGGAATACGCCATTGCAGACCTGGTTCTACTACCTCGTAAAACTTACCAAAGCGCAGTACTACACCTCGCTCAGCTTCACGTACGGTGTAGAAGCCTGAGAAGATGAAGAAGCCTACCATGGCAATCAGCACGGCATAGATCATTGCTTTGGACGAACCTTTTGCATTAAAGCCACCGCCCTTTGAAGAGCCGCGCTTCTTTCCGCCAAACAATTTCTCAAATGACTTTAATGCGTCTGATAAGTTGTCAGAGCTTCCATTGTTACGACGACGATTCCAAGGATCGTCGTTGTTATTGTTAGACCCGTTATTAGGCTCACGATCACTGCTTTGAGGCGCGCGATCTTCTTTATTGCCCTCAGGGCCTTGACCAGGAGGATTCCAACCCATGGTTGAATTGTTTTCTCTCATGCAACACCTATGGCTATATGCCTAAAAACCTTTGTACAAGATAAGGTTATCCCTTTAGAGCTTGTACAGGTTTTAGACAATAAGTCATTTCCTCTAATTGAAGACAAGGCACAGGCCTTATCAAACGATACACGACAGCTAAAGCTTTAAAAGCTTGTCTGCCTGTAACTAGGATTGAGACTTATTTAGCAACTAAATAAGCATTTACTCAATCAGATGCATAATAAGTCCATGTTCTACAGCCTCTACGTAAAGACATTTACACTATGTAGCTATCTTATAAGAGCAATAGAACCAAGAATTCTGTATACCCCTTGTACAAGGCGTACAAAGGAGCAATGGTAGATTGTAGCTTAAAATGCTTTGCAAAGACTTAGGTATTAAGCCTCAACTCATCTTAAACACCAATGCACTATGATAGATATAAAAGTCTAAAATAGCCATTTGTACGGTAAAAATCTATCATTTCTGTGAGATCGCTGCGCCTGTTATGTCAATTACAGGGCAAACCAACTTTTATTATCCTCACGCTCAAGAGTGGCAAGCATATCAAGAGCTAAGGACTCAAGCCTTGTTATAGGTCCTTTAGGCAATCTCACAACTAAGCTAATCAATATCTTCAAAATCAAAGACTTCTTCTTGCTGCCAAGGGATACCATCGCAGTTGAAAAGACACTCTTTAAGGCGACCTTTTGAGAGCTTATCGATACGCGAGGCATCAGATGGCTTTAAGGTGATCTTAACGTGCTCAGATCCTGTCTCATCGTAACCTAAGCTTTCAACAGCCTTAAGCTCACAAAGCATGGCCCTAAGCTTGCCATCTTGATAACCAAGCTTAAGCTCAAACTTACATTGATCTAAGCTTAAGAGCTCCGATACTGCAGCAAGTAATTCATCTAAACCTGCACCAGTACGAGCTGATACGTTAACACGCACTGGCTTACCACTCTCATCGCGCACGATACCAGCGGCGACCTCTTCTTTAAGATCAGACTTATTGAAGACGAGCAGTGCAGGTACTTTATCTGCCTTAATCTGAGTGAGTACTGCATTCACCGCCTCGATATTATCTTCAATACGCTGATCGGCAATATCGATGATGTGCAGCAAAAGATCAGACTGAATGGTCTCTTCTAAAGTTGCTCGGAACGCTGCAACTAACTCGTGAGGCAAGTGACGAATAAAACCTACAGTATCTGCAAATACAACCTTACCTACAGTTGGCAAAACCATGTTTCTTAAGGTCGGATCCAAGGTAGCAAAGAGCTGATCTGCAGCGTAAACCTCTGATCTAGTCAAACGGTTGAATAATGTCGACTTGCCGGCGTTGGTATAGCCCACAAATGAAACCACAGGAACTGCATTTTTCTTACGCTCCTGACGGTTTTGCTCACGACGACGCGCTACCACCTCAAGATCTTCTTTAATGGCAGAAATTCGCTCACGCAAGGCACGACGGTCAAGCTCAATCTGAGTTTCACCAGGGCCACCACGTAAACCAAAACCACCTTTCTGTCTTTCAAGGTGGGTCCAGCCTCTAACTAAGCGGGCTTGCTCATAACGTAGCTGCGCTAACTCAACTTGCAGCTTACCTTCATAGGTACGTGCTCGCATAGCGAAAATCACTAAGATCAACGCAATACGATCCATCACACGTACACCAATCTCTTTTTCTAGATTACGCTCTTGTGCTGGAGTTAATGGACTATTAAAGACGACTACTTTGGCATCGTGCGCACGCACTGCATCAGCGATCTCTTCTACCTTACCTGAACCTACATAGGTTCTTGGATCAATAGCATTACGTCTACAGACAACGGCGTCTTTAATATCACCACCAGCGGACTCAGCGAGGCGATGTAATTCTTCTAAATCCTCTTGATTCTTTGCCTGTGGCAACTCCACATGCACTAAAACCGAGGCTCCTAACGGCTCAAACTCAACTTCTGCCATTCTCTAAGCATTTCCTTCTTGCACACTAGCAAGTTATGTAATTCTGTGTATGCACTCTTAAAAGCGAGCTTTCTTTTACATAAGTCCTAATACGTCTACACCAAGCGGTAGCGTTCAAAGGATGGCTCGTTATCAATCAGACTTATAAAGTGCGCTGCCTTATTAGCATCTTCAATATCGAGACGGAAACGGACAACCTTATCAGATGCGACGTTATCTTTGAGGCCACCACGTAACCAAGTCATTTGATGCTTAGCTAAACGAGCTGTAGCAATGACACTAAGCTCAATCATCTCATCTAAGCTCACCTCGCCACGTAAATACATCATGGCCTGGCGATAACCCACTGACCTCATAGATGGCATATCATCACTTAGATCAGTGCGCTCATAGAGCTTTTTAACCTCATCAATAAAGCCTTGCTCAATCATGATCTCAAAGCGCTTACGGATAAGAGCTCTAAGCTTGGTACGGTCATCACCTTGTGGCAGCAAGACTGCTTCAAATCTAGTAAATGGACACTGATCTTTAGGCTCACTAAAAAATGAGCTCATCGCCTTACCAGTCATTAAGTAGACCTCTAAGGCACGAGCTACACGCTGCTTATCATTAGGAGCGAGCTTCTCATAAAGAGGAGGATCAACATCTTTTAACTGTTCGTGCACATATGGCCATCCATGTTCATCAGCCATGGCTTGTACTTTTGCACGAATCTTTGGGTCGGTTTCTGGTAGTGGAGATAAGCCCTCAACTAGAGCTTTGTAGTACATCATAGTACCGCCGCAAATAACAGGCAGCCTATCGCGAGCTCTAATCTCTTCAACCAGTCTGATGCAGTCTTTTCTAAAATCGGCTGCACTATAGCTTTGTGCAGGATCGCAAATATCAATTAGATGATGAGGGCAAATGGACATCTCTTCTTTAGTAGGCTTAGCTGTACCAATATCCATTCCCTTGTAGATCAATGCCGAATCAAGTGAAATGATCTCAGTGCGGTACTTACGTGCTAGCTCTAAAGATAAAGCACTCTTTCCCGAAGCAGTTGGACCTAAAATCACTACCGCATCAAACATTGCTACACTCCCGCATCCTAAAAGTAACTGCCTCTATATCCACCTTATCGGAGTCAAGATTTATAGTTAACTTCACCTGCAAACACGTTTGAGCATTGCGCCCATTAGCTTCTTTGCTTTTCTCAAGCTAAAGCCATGGTCACTGCGCTCACGAAAACATGAATTATACAAGTATCTTGGCCCTATTCATACTAAAAGACACCGCCTATTCTTTTAGATAAAACATACGCTATGAGAGCATTTGACTAGCGATAGAGAAGAGATCCACCTCTTTAACCGATAAGTCCTTAGCACGCAAGATAAGTTGCTCGGCACTACTGAGTTTTTCAGTAAGCTCTTTGGCGTCATATTCGGTATTGATGCTAATAGCTTTGCAACGCGACAGATTGTAGGCTAGCTGCTCTGGGCATTGACCTTCAGATAATATGGCATCAGTACCCGCGCTAATAAGCTGCAGCGCATTTAGTGCTACTAAAGCTAGATTAGATCCAGAGATAAACTCAGGTATACCTAAGATATCGATGCAACCACGTGCCTGCGAGCTTTTAACTGAGAAACCACAACGCAATGCTGCACATAGTACATCCTGACGTTTAAAGGCCTTAACGATAATACTGTCGGTACGTATCGAAAACGGCATGGTTAACTCTTTGGTACGCACCTGATCTTTAGCAACATCTAATAAGTACTTATCCATGAGCAAATTAAAATAAAGCTCGGACAGTCTTACCATAAAGTAGCGCTGATCAGCCATAATCAAGGCAACGTCGGCAGCCACCAGATGCAGAAACTTAATATTAGACCTACGATTTGCTAAGGATAGCGCACCTGAGTAATCAACATTGATCTTGTGTGTATCTTCAGTTCCATCATTAAGCGCATCAAGCATGCTCGACACATTATCAATGGTCATACGCTCAAAGCGATTAGCCGCCTCAGCCTTTTCGTAAATGCTACGTCCTTTAAAGCCATTACCAGACGCACCATACAAAGCACGTACCGCAGCTGACTGATCTGAATGGCCCTTAGACTCACCACCGCTTGGCAAATCTTTGTCAGACTCATCCGTGCTATCAAGTTCATCTGCAGCAGAACTGTTTTGTGCACCATGCCCCTGCGCCTCAGCAGCTCCGAGCTCATTAGCATCAGCTATCCCAAGTTGGCTGCCTGCATCGGCATCAGCCTTATCAGCAGCTATATGAGCGGCTGTATCGCTAGCAACTGTGCCTACGTCTTCACGCAGCTTAGTGCTGATGGTCCCTTGAGAGCTCTGCTCTAATGAGTGAGCATCAAACTTTGATGCAAAAGAGCTTTGACTTGTGGTGTGAGAGCTTGGGTTTGAGTCGTGATCGCCTTGGTTTGAAGCGCTTGCTCTGTGCTCTTGCTCGTTTATAAATTCTTCTTGTAGAGCAATAAGTGAGCTTATTGAGTCATCCTCTGCACCATCCTCAGTGATGAACATGCTCAGGTCATTATCAGACTTGCTCTTAGCCTCTTCATCTTGATAGCCGCGAGCCTTGCCAATGTTGGGCTCAACCTTAAGCATATTTGTTTTAAGTCCATAGCTTTTGGCTAAGGTATTTGAGGAAGCTGCCTCTTTAAATTCATCTTCACTCTCATCACTTGTCTGAGTATTTAAACTGAGGGTACCTTGCTGTTTTTTGAGCTTGGACTCTTTGAAAGCCTCAATAAAAGGAGCGGATACCTTTTGCGCCCCACGTATTGCCTCAAGCTCTCCAAGGCCAGTTCTAATGGCACCAAAATCAGCTAAACGACCGCACAAAGAGGCCTCTTCATCATAAGCATTACCCTGCGAATGCATAGGACGCTGCGTTCTTTCAAGATAAGAGACAACCTCTTGAGCAAAGGCGCTGTTATCTTGAAGAGCAGTTGCTTCTTGTGCGCTTGATGCAAGATGAGTAAAGCCTTTAGTAGTAGTTTCGTCAGATGTTGCAGCTACTGATGCCTTAGTGTCGATGGAGGCATTATGTACAGTAAGCTCTTCTTCATTGCCAAAATCATCCTCAAGCTCAAAAGAAGTCTGTGAGGCATTCTTGTCATTAAGACCTGAAGTTGCGAGCACTGCATAAATGTTATTGCGTATGCAGTCATGGATGAGATTGCTGTTATGAAAACGCACTTCATCTTTACGAGGGTGCACGTTAACATCAACGATATGAGGATCGCACTGCAAGAAGATCACACCACGCACACATGGCTTAACTTCTGAATTGCCCTGCAACACATTTAAGAAAGCCTCACGGATCGCGTGGTTAACCGTACGATCAGCAATGCAACGTCCATTTAAGAAGGTAAGGAGACGATCTGGCAAAGAGCGGTTGGCAGGTGGACGTAATAAAACGCCGTGAATTTGTAACAGCTTGCTATTGAGGCTATCACGCTCTAAGTCATCACTGTTCTCATAATCGCTGCTATTGTGAAAAGGAACATAGCCGCCATTCCTTGAGGCCATGTAAGACTGATAATGGTTGTACTTACGGACAAAAGCCTCATCAGTATTATCAAAGCTCAACAAATTATGCTTAAACTCAGAGCCTAACAGTGCTGCAATGCGCTGCGCCATTTTAGCTTTACCATGGGCAGGTACACTAAAGACAGTTTTGCCATCGCTAATGAACTTAAACTCAGTATCGCAATTGACCAAAGCAATCTTGGTTATGAGCTCTTTGATGTGGTTAAACTCAGTCTTATCTGACTTTAAAAAGCGACGGCGGGCTGGGGTGTTAAAGAAGAGCTCACGGACGATTACTGAGGTGCCTTGATTATGAATGGCAGGCTCAACCACCGGGTGTTGCTCAGCACCCTCAACATGAACTTGGAAGGCATGTTCTGCATCAGCAGTACGAGAGATTAAAGTAAGTCTTGAGACAGATGCAATTGAGGCTAAAGCCTCACCTCTAAAGCCTAACGTTCTAATCGCACTGAGATCCTCTAAGGTTTCAATCTTAGAAGTAGCATGTGGTGCTAAGGCTAAAGGGAGTTCATCTGCAACAATACCCTTGCCATTATCAGTGACCTTGATGAGGGTTTTACCTGAAGAACGGATCTCTAGAGTGATCAAGCTAGCGCCAGCATCAACTGCATTTTCGAGCAGCTCTTTAACAACTGAGGCTGGACGCTCCACGACCTCGCCTGCAGCAATCTGATTGGCTAGCTGTACCGAAAGTCGCTTAATACCCATAGTTCCCCCGCAAGAAAAGCCTTAAGTAAGTTCAAAATCGTACAGTTCTATGAGAGCTACGCTAACCTCATCTGTGCCACTTTCTAAGCTCGATGCTTGGTACAGCATGCCATCGATAAATACCTAGCCTGATCCTAGCTAAAGAGCCATACCCACGCCTATGCCTATGTTAAGGCATCAAAGTAGGCTTTAGTTTAGTGAAGCTTATGCGTGGCACTTAGTCGCTTGCCACGCATATTAAAGGATTTAAGGTGACTATTTGTGAATGACAAGCTTCTGTCCGATACGAATGTTATTGTTGGTCAGTCGGTTGTGGGCCTTAAGGGCGGACATGGAGACATTGTACTTACGTGCAATCACTGATAAAGACTCACCCTTTTGTACAGTATGTACCACTACCTTAGCTGAACCTGTACGAATAGCACTTTCGTAACGGCTCTTAATATTTTGAATCGTATACTTCTCGTAGTAGGCAACAATACCTTGATAGATAGAGTATGCGATCTGCTTTTGGTAGTTAGGCTGATTGAGCTGAATTTCTTCATATGGATTAGATAAGAAGCCAGTTTCAATCAACAGTGATGGAATATCAGGAGACTTAAGCACAGCTAAAGAGGCATGAATTGGAGTCTTCTTATGCAGCTTAGTGAACTTACCGAGCTTATTTAAGATCTCTTGACCCATGTTATAACCCTCAGAACGGGTGTTGTCTGAGGACATGGATAAGATGGTGGCTGCAAGATAAGGGTTTTGCTTATCAGTAGAGGAAAGTACCTCACCTACACCGCTTAAGAGCTGACCCTTGTTGCCGCTTAAAACCTTATTGTTTTCACGCTGAGCACGATTGTTAGAAAGCACCCAAACTGACGCACCACGAGCTGAGGAGCCAGAGGCTACAGAGTCGGCGTGAATGGAAATAAGAATATCGGCCTTATACGCACGAGCCACTTCAGAGCGCTTATCTAAGTCCACAAATACGTCTTTATTACGAATCAGACGACCTCTAAAACGTGGATTAGAGTTTACGTACTTCTCAAGCTGCATAGCGATAGCTAAGGTTACGTCCTTTTCACGTACACCACGCTTACCTAAAGCACCAGGGTCTTTACCACCGTGGCCAGCATCAATTGCAATGATGTATGGATTGGCTGAAGGTAGCGCGACCTGAGTTGGAGGTGGTGGAGCTTGAGTATCAAGCACCACTTCTTCCACCTTGCTAGGCTTCTTTTGGGCTGTTTGATTGTGCTTGTTCTTCTCAGCTGCTGCCTTTTGCGCGGCTTGTTGGGCATTAATCTGCTCCACACGGTCATGGTATTCCTTGACCTGAGCTGGAGTCATAGTTCTAATGCCGTCAGATCCAACCGAAGATAAAGAGTTTAATAAAGCGTTTTCTGCCTCATCTGCCTCTTTAACGGTAATAACCTTTACAGGAGGAGTACCTGCACCTTGGCCAGTACCAGCAAGCTTCTCTGCTGCTGTTTGGCTTAAAACCTTAACATCTTCTTTTGAAGATGGTTGACGATCATTTGCAGTATGAGGGAAATCAATTACTAAACGATAGTTGCGACCATCCATAGGATCAAGCACAAAGATATTGGGAGTGCCTGCACCCTTGAGGCTGAAGATATAGCGAACATCATCGCCACTTAAGTTCTTTTGAAAGCCTTTGATAACGGAGCGATTATCTACTGCAAGCTTGTCAGTTGCAGTTTTGTAGTTGGAAACATCATTAAGACGAATGATGAATTGATTGCCATTTTCTGCAATGGCAGTGGAATAAACAGGCTTGTAATCAAGGTCGAGCACTACACGTGTTTTGTCAGAGTTTGAAAATGCTCTGACGCGCATAATGTTGTCGGCCTGTGCTATAGAAATACTTCCTACAGACAGCCACATCAATGCAAACAATAACAAAGCACGCTTGAATGCCGAAACCATGAGCAAAACCCTTAGCTAGGAGTGCAATGCTGCCTGAGCAGCATAACTATTTGTACATTCAATACTGAACTAAAAGGCTAGTCTTGAGCTTTAAGTGCAAAACTACTCAAATAACCTAGCATCCATGCACAGCTTATAACAGAGCTTGAAGATACATCTTATCAGCGTGTCTTATATCAAGCTTTTGACATGCATAAGCGCCCGCTAATAAACAGTTACAAGACACGAGTGGGCCTAAAACATTGAATGTAAAGATAGCTCGAACGCGCCTTAAACTGACACTACTTGAGCGCCTGGGCGTTCGCATCACAAGAAAACAAGATTAGAGTGTCTAATTTTAAGAGATTTGGTGGCGATTTGGGGGAACTTTTGCTCATTATTATGTAAAAATTTCCATATAAAGACGCTTATTAGCCTTTTTTAGCCTAGATGCCACCCTAATTGCTCTTAATCAATGCACTGCTTGGCGCTCTTAGCGGCCACTCATGGTGCTTAACCATATGGCAGACAAGTACCATTAAGGTCCACACATGCTACTTAACCATGTAGCCTTGAAGTACTATAGCTGGACATCAATAGAGCCTATCGACACTTTAAAATTAGCGACCTCACAGGCTAATTAGACCATGCTAGATGAGGGTCTTAAGCTCATCTTCAGTAAAGAACTCAGAGGTAATCTTTAAGGTACGACCGTCTTCTTGATGGGTAAGAGATACGATTAAATCAGGCTTTGGCAAAATACCCTCGCCTCGATCTGGCCACTCAATCAAAATCACGGCATGTTTGGCAAAGTAGTCACGAATACCCATGAGCTCAAGCTCCTCTGGGTCAGCTAAACGATAGAGGTCAAAATGGAAGACCTCAGCGTCCACTCCATCCACCTTGTAGCTTTCAACGATGGTGTAGGTTGGTGACTTGACTGTACCCTCATAGCCCCAAGCGCGTAAAAAACCACGAGTTAAGGTAGTCTTACCTGCGCCCAAATCACCCTCTAGATTGATACATACAGCCCTGTTTTCAACCCTACCTAAAGTTTTGCTAAGCAAGGTAGCTAACTTGCTACCAAAGGCTACAGTTTCATCTTCGTTGGCTAATTGAGAGGTAACTTGATTGAGCATGTTGTCTTTGAGACCCTTTTGTAAACAAGATATAAACAGCCTTAGCTGTGCTCTTATCTTATCATTGCCACGACTTAGTTCGCATCTACACTGTAAATATGCTCATCTTTAGCAGTAAAGCTTGCAACTTTTACGGCTAAAGCACAGAAGATGTGAGCGGATGGAAGGACTTATATTGCCTATCAAGGAGGTGATGCTGACGGCACGAATGCACGTCAGCACATGGCCATGAAAGCCATCAATGGTCTAAAAGGACTGCAAGCTGCAGCTAAGAAAAGGTGCAGCATGCGGTGTAACTTGCTCGTAGCTATTAGATAGCAAGCTAGCTTGTTGGCAAGGCGTGCACTAGCTTTGTAAATCGTTTGCTAGCTAGTCGTGCACTAGCTTTGTAACTTACTTGCTAGTCGGTAAGTGCGAGGCTACTGCAGAAGGCGGTTGGCCAAGAGTAAAGAGGCGGTACGCTCGGCAATGTCAGTCATGCAGTCGCCACCCTTTTGATTGGCAAGGCCTGGACGCTTGTTAACTAAATAGCGAATGTATGGAAGCAAGTCGCTAGCTAGAGTACCGATGATGCCACTGTTTTCGCCTGATACAGTTCCGGCACGGCCGTGTACACATGCACCTGCTACAGTTGACTGCATTAAAGTTAAGCCTTGAGCACGTAAGGAGGCAATGATACCGGTAAGTAAATCACCCATGCCGCCAGAGGCCATTGCAGGTGAGCCCTCATGAACCACGATGATACTCTTGCCATCGCAAATTAAGGTGCCAGCACCCTTGAGCAGAACTACACCACCACAGCGCTGCTGCAGAATATATACAGCATGGTAGCGGTCTTCATTAATCTTATCGTTGGTAGTAGCCAGTAAACGAGCTGCCTCGCCTGGATGAGGAGTGAGCACCATGCGCTTAGAATAAGTCATGCCCTGTTTTGCCATAATAGTCAGAGCATCAGCATCAGCAATGCATGGCTTGTTGGAGGCTGTTACTAAATCTAAGAGCTTTTCTGCGTTACTACCAGTACCTAAGCCTGGTCCAATAGCAATGGCGTCTGCCCAATCAATGGCCTCTTTAACTGCAGCATAATCTCTAAAGTTAACTGTCATTAACTCAGGGCGAGTTGCATGCAGCGAAATGATATTTTCCTCATCAGTTGCCACCTTGATAAGGCCAGCTCCGGTACGAGCTGCAGCTAAGCCACAGATATGGATAGCACCACCATAACCTTTATCGCCACCAATGATGAGTAAGCGTCCAGAATCACCCTTGTGTGAGGAGATAGAACGCATTGGCAGATCGGCAATGATATCTTCATAAGTGGTTACGAATATTGGCAGATATGAGGCACCATCAGTATCGATAGCTGAATACTTACCATGGAAAGAATTAACATCGATACCTAAGTTAAACACCAAGATCTCGCCAACGTAATCAACGGCATCTCCAGTTACTAAACCTGGCTTGAGACCAAGCATGCAAATGGTCTTATTGGCGTTGACACACTCGGTATAAACCTGACCAGTATCAGCATTGATACCTGATGGGATATCTACAGAAATGATGTAAGCACGAGTGTTATTAATAAAGTCGATCCACTTGCCCATTTGGTCACGTGGAGGGCTTTCAAGACCAGTACCTAAGAGCGCATCAATTACGATATCTGGGCTGTAACCGCGCTCTGCCTCTTCATCAGGATCAGGCAGCTCAAACTCGGCCTTACCGCCAATCTTGCAGAAATAAGAATAAGCAATATAGGCCTCAGCATCTTGCTTAGGTACGCCTATAGCAAATAGACGATATGGGATACGGCTTTTGTGTAGATATGCTGCCACAATGTATCCGTCACCGCCATTGTTACCCTTACCAACTAAGACGTAGACCATCTTTGGATGCGTATTGACCGACAGCATCTGCTCAAAGACAGTTCTACCTGCTTTTTCCATAAGGTCATAGCAGTGTCCGTTGTTGTTTTGAGCATGGTCCTGCTCAATTAAACGGATCTCTTGTGTTGTAAACACTTGATGTGGTAAAGATGGCATGTAAGTAGTGCTCCTGACGATCTGCACAAGTTATTTTAACTTGGCAGCGAGTCAAACGGCATAAGCTCTAGCGGGGCTGATTTGAGTGTCTAATTACCCCATCCGTTTGGTTATTCTGCATACACAGTATGTCACAGATCTTGCCACAAATTACTAAGACGCACTTACAAAAATATAATCGCGGCATGACTTCCATGGCATGACCAATGAAATTTTAGCTTAAGTATCATCAGGCCATCATGACAACAAGTCATACGCTGTATGATTCTGTGATAGATCCATCAATAAATTTGATAATACGATCAGAAAGAGTGCTGTTATATCTAGGGTTTTTAGGGCTTTCTTTAACAACATTGCACCAAATGTATGTGCACTTTCTTGCATCATGAACACAATTGCATTTGTGATATTGTGCACGATTGATCTTAAGATGTAATGTATTTGGTCAGCCTAATACTATAATGACAATGCTCTAGCGAGAAGTGCAGTATCCATCATATGACTAGCAACTAAGCACGCGCTTAAAGGCCGCGTTTTAAGCCAAAGCTATATGATCCTAACTGTTAACACTTTCCTCGCTCATAGCTCAGGCACTGTCTTGTTAAGAGTAGTTTGCAGGCAGTAATAGATTAACTGGTTGCTCATCGTAACTGTTCTTGCACCTTACTATGAGAATACCGCACTAAGGAGAAGGCTTATTCATGCTTATAGCATGCTTAAGCTTGCCAAACATATGGAAATATTAGGCATTGATATCGGCGGCAGCGGCATCAAGGGTGCTGTTGTAGAAACCACAACAGGTGAACTTGTTACAGAGCGCGTTCGCATTAAGACCCCGCAACCATCAACTCCTGAGGCAGTGGCCGACACTATCAAAGAGCTTGTGGAAACTATCGGTTACCAAGGCCCAATGGCCTGCGGCTTCCCTGCACGTGTTATTAATGGAACTGTACTTACTGCAGCTAACATCGATAAGAGCTGGGTAAACGTGCATGTAGAGTCTTTGCTCAAAGAAAAACTCGGCAATGAAATCTTTGTAGCTAATGATGCTGACGTAGCAGGTATTGCTGAGATGACTTTTGGCGCTGGTTGTGGCGAAAAGGGTAAGGTGCTCATCGTTACCATCGGTACTGGTATCGGTACTGCCATGTTCTTCAATGGCGAACTGCTGCCTAACTTTGAAATGGGACACATCATTCTCAATGGCGATGATGCTGAGCGTTACTGCTCAGATGCAGCTCGTGAAAAATTAGACCTCAAATGGAAAGAATGGGGTAAGCGCTTTAACGAGTACTTAAACCGTATCGACTTCTTAGTACAGCCTGACCTCTTTATCTTAGGCGGTGGCGCATCCAAGAAATTTGAGAAGTTTAAAGAACAAATTCACCTTGAGAATGCTCGCGTTATCCCTGCAAAGACTCTCAACCTTGCAGGCATCATCGGTGCTGCAGTTTACTGTGAGCGTCGCTTAAACAACGAGGCTACTCACTAAGTTTAGTTTTTACCATTCCTATCAGCACAAAGCCCCAAGATCTTTTAGAGATCTTGGGGCTTGTTTTTTAGGTCAAGACATCACCTTAGGAGCAGCGCTGCGCCTTCACCCTTGGCTCTTTCCTTAGGCCTTAGCCTAATCCTGAGCCCTTGCTTTCGCTCTTAGCTCTTGCCTAGGTCTTAGCCCATGCTTCAGTCTGAGCTCTTGCTTTCGATCTTAGCTCTTGCTTCGGTCTTGGCCCTAGTCCGTGCTCTGAGCTATCGGCGTTATGAGCTGGTAGCTTGCGCTATTAGACAGGTTCGATGGCCTCAATATTCATCTGCAAACGCTCATTGGCATAATAGCGATCTACGCCTAAGGTATAGATGACGCGCACCTTCATGTTGGCAGTTAAAGACTTCTCCTTGATATTGGCTCTGAACTTGATGCCATCAACAAAGCGATTAGATAAGGAGCGCAGTCGTAACTTTAAGTGGCGGTTTGCCAAGATATTACTGTTCTCAATTAAGAAGATGCCATCAAAACGCGGCTCTTCAAAACTCTTACCCCAAGGACCAAAAAGTTCTAAGTCACGAGCGAACTCAACACATAAGTATGAGTCAGGTAAATCGCAGTCTGTAAACTCGCACACCTCAGAGTCGGCCTCTTCACGCACAGCAGCACAGGCTTCATCGAAGAGATATCTAAAGCGCTCAGCATCGCACTCACGAATAGTGGCACCGGCTGCTACAGCATGGCCGCCACAGGCAATGAAAATGTTTGGCTCACGCTCTTTAATGTAGGCAAAGACCTTCATCATATCGATACCAGGAACCGATCTAGCCGAGCCGACGATCTTACGCTGACCTACGGCTTCTTTTTGCTTAGACTCAGCCTCTACATTCTCAGCCTTATCGATGCTTGAGAGAATACCTGATGCAGCCGAACGAATGCGTGCTACCTCGGCAATACGCATACCATCGGCAAGAGCATTTGGATCTTTGTTTTCACTAAGTGTGCTCTCAGCATTATTAAAGCTTAGTGGCGCAGGAGTGATATTCAGCTCTCCTGAAGGGACAGTCTGTGAACTTGTATTGAGATCATCATTGCAATTATCCACCGCACTCATCAGATTGATACCATCATCAACCTTAGCGCCCTCATCACAACCAAAGACCATGCTTGGCTTCTTGTAACGCTCTTTAATGCGATTGGCCACGAGACCTAAAATTCCAGTTAAGAAGGTTGGATCGTACAGCACGATACCGGCATTGTAGTCTTGCTTTTGCGCCGCCTCATCAAATGAGTCGTAAGCATCTTCAATATCCATGAGATCAGCAGAGTTTAACGCAGGATCTTCTGTTGCTTTTGCTGCCTGCTCTGAGGCTAAAGCATATTGCGCAAGGAGTGCATCACTAGAGGCATCTTTACCTTGTCCACTCTTAGAAGCTGCTATCTCTGCCTGATTACGTTGTTCTTTATACAGCTCCATAGCACGGCTAAGCATGACCTTCTCATGATCCATACGACGCTTATTGCACATATCGAGCTGTTTAGCGTAGATAAGTGCTGAATTATAGTCATCACTAAGCAAGGTCATGATGGCAGGATTTTGCGCAATCCTGATACGAGTTGCGGCATTAAAACGCGGGCACAGATCAAAGGAGATGGTCTTGATCTTTACTTTGGAGCAATCAATCTTCAAGTAATCAAGTAAGGCTAATAAACCTGGGCTACATTGACCCTTGTGAATACGCTTTAAACCAGCCTTAATCAAGCGACGATTGTTAGCATCAAAGGACATCACATCGCCAATTGTGCCTAAGGTAACTAAGTCCAAAAACTGGCTCATATTTGGCGCGGCTTTGGTGTCTTGATAGTAGCCCTCTTCAATTAACTTAGCACGAGTACCGATCATGACGTAAAAGAGCACGCCTACGCCGCACAAGTGCTTAGAGGCAAAAGTATCGCCCTTACGCTTATGATCTACTACCGCATCGGCCACTGGAATGTTTTCTTGTACCTCGTGGTGATCGGTTACTACTACCTTAATGCCTTGTTCTTTTGCATGAGCGACTGCATCAAATGCCGCAATACCGTTATCCACGGTAATAATGAGCTGTACCCCTGCTTTATGGGCGCGATCTACAACCGTCTTGTTAAGACCATAACCATCGTCATAGCGAGATGGCACATAGTAAGAAATCAATTGCTCTGGCAGACCAAAAGCCTTTAAGCAGCGTACGCCTAAAGCAGTACCAGTCATGCCATCAATATCATAGTCACCAGCAATCATGATGTGCTCACGATTGATGATGGACTGAGCGATGATCTTGGCAGCCTTGTCTAAATCTAGCATGCTGTAAGGAGAAAGCATCTGCTTGAGGCTGTTATCAAGATCAGACGGCTCTTTAATACCTCGAGCGGCTAAGAGCTGACGCAAAATAGGATCTGCAATGAAGCTTAAGTGTGAATCATCAACTAATTTTCGTCTTACGATTTTCAATTAAGCCTCCTTAGCAAAGCTAAATGATTTAGAACACAAAACAGTGGCTCAAAGTACTTTGCCACCATCCTTAAATACCGCCACTAGGCTTATAAGCCAACTTAACGGATAACTAAGTCTCAACAAGACTTAGCCTATGAGCGTATCCTCGCTCTAAAAAGCTACTGCTGCCTGAGGCTTTGCAAGCCCAAGGCTCAATGTAGGCAAGCGCCTTACGTTTGCTTAGCGCTTTCAAACTCTATGCGCTGCCCATGAATTGCTTTAGCCCGATGGCTTTAGCTTGAAAGCTGTAGCTTGATGGCTAAAGCTCCTTAGCTAGCTTTTTGAAGAAATCTAAAGCGCCCTTGATATCAAGGTGGGTATGCGCGTAGGTAATGTATTTAAGATCGATTGGCAGATAGCAATTGTACTTTTCCCAATCGAGGTTCTTAACTTTCTTAAGCAGTTCCTTTGGGTCGATCTCGCCATTAAACAAGATGGACATAACTGCAGTTTTAAGATTATCGAGGCTAGCATAATCAAGCTCGATATGAGAGCCCACGCGGCTTGCGCCAATGGATGCCTTGTTGAGCATCAGCACAATGGTGTCTAACACGCGATCGCCCTTCCAAGGAAACAGCATGAGACCAGTTGGGCCAGTCACCATCACCTTTTTATCAAGACCGTAGTTAAAGAAATACTGCCTACCGCGCTCAAAGTTTTCTTTAGCTACTCTATCTAAGCAAGGAGGAGCCTCACCTGTAAGGTAAATACGATGCATCTCTTCACGAATGGCATCATGTACCTGACCGCCAGCACCTTGAATAGGCAATCCAGAGGTCTTTTTCTTACTTGGCTTGACGCCAATAACGCGCTTTTGCTCATTAAAGTAAGTAACGCGCCATGCTTTACCTGCAAACAAGAAGGTATCGTCCTCTTGTAGTGAGGTTAGCAGCGGAATACGACCAATGGTCTTACCATCGTGATCTACGCGGTATTCACGATTGTTATTAAACGATGCAAAGAACTCGTAATTAGAAACTAAAGACTCTCCCTCTAGTCCTAAGGTCAAAGTTCCATCTTGCATCTGCACAATCAGATCGTTTTCGCCTAAAGCGCGTAAGAGCTGAGCATACATTGCAGGAGTGGTCAGCGAGAATGGACCAGTCTTGCACAAGAGCTCATAAAGATTCTTTGCCGATACCGAGCCGTTAGAAGCGATCACTGACAGGGTCTGCTGAATCAACGTTGAAAAAGCATATTCCTTTTGCAGTGGCGGCTCATACCAACGGCGCAGCAGTAAGTTTACGCTAGCGGCTGAAAGCACAGTATCTTCGCACAAAAGTGAGCTCATACGATTGATGATTGGTTCATTCTCTGGAATAAACAATCTTAAAACCGCACGGCCATCACGACGACCCGATCTACCTAAACGCTGACGCAATGACGCTACAGACGTTGGCGGGGCAAACTGAGCGATAGATTGTACATCGTTAATATCGATACCGAGTTCTAAAGTTGAGGTACAAATTGCAGTTGTAGGCAAACGACCATCAATCAAACGATGCTCAAGGGTTTCACGTAACTCTTTAGATAGCGAGCCATGGTGTGGGAAAAACTCCTCAGGCACTCTATCGGCATGGCACAGCTCGCGTAAGTTATTTGCAAGTTGTTCTGTATCTGAACGTGAGTTGGTAAAGACTAAATTGTTTTTACCACGCAGCAATCTGTAGATGTCTTTAGCCACGCGATTGATGGCATCATCATGCATCAGCTGCGGTATTAACCGAGGCTCCTCGCCAGCAATATGCGGGATGTTATATCCCATGATCTTCACAGCTAAAGCTGAGGTCGTATGCTGATCAGAGGTAATGATCTGACAGTTTTTGTGAACGCTACCAGAACGCAGATACGAGGCAACTGAACCAATGTCATTTGAGAAGGTGGCTGAAATGGCGATACGTACAGGCACCTTACATATCAAATTCTCAATACGATGTAACTGCGACTGCAGCTGATAGCCACGCTCTTTACCCATCAGGGCATGGAACTCATCGATAACGATGTAGCTTAGATCTTTAAATGCCTCTTTAAATACCGAGGTCTGATTGATGAGCAGCGACTCTAAAGACTCTGGAGTAATCAGCACGATGCCTGAAGGATTCTTTAACAGATTGCTCTTTTTATTAACGGCAACATCACCGTGCCATGGGGTGATCTTAATACCCAATGGCTCAGCCATATCAGTAAGACGTCGTACCTGATCGTTAATCAATGCCTTTAACGGGCTGATGTACAGTACTGAGACGCCTTTGATCTTATTTTCATTTTGCTTAATGAAAGTAAGCACAGGCAAGAATGCAGCTTCAGTTTTACCTGCAGCTGTAGATGCTGAAATGATGACATCATCCTTATGCTCAAGCACAGGAATAATAGCTTGCTTCTGAATCGGGTGTAAGTCGCGCCATCTTTGCGCACCGATCCAGCGGCATACCAATGGATGCAGCAGCTGTAAATAATTGTCTGTCATCAATGACCTCCACCATACAAGCTGTCAGATACTCGCACATAAGTGCAAGAGCTATATGACTACTCAAGACAAGCTTAATGCCTAAAGGTATTTGTAAGCGCCCGTACACACACTCAATGGTATGTGTCCCTTAAGTTATCGCTTGTCAGACTAACTTGAGGTTTAAACTTTTAGGCAGCTTTTAGATACGATCTGGCGCTGATATTATGAACCACAATCACTAATATGCAGCGCAATTGCTTATTTTTCCCAATCAGAGCCTCTAATGCTAGCTATATTTGCATGTCATAAGCTTGCAAAAGGTCAAGCTTGAGTGTCCTAAAATACAGGACAAAGGCCATGTACAATTGCTTATACGCAACACTTTAGGCATCAATTATCTAAAGGCTAATACACAAAAAAAATACAGCGCTCTGTCTTTACAGCCGATGCTCAAAAGCAATCATTTGATGGTGCTGTATAAACGCAACAAACCCGCTCTGCACCGTGTACAGGCGGGTTCTATAGCGTGTGTAGAAGATGAATGTTAGAGCTGGAATGTAGTTAGCTCGTCATCATCGTCATCTTGATCTTTGTTAGAGCTAAATGATGAGTATGAACCTAAGCTCTTATCACCGTCCTCATCATCAGAGTTATTGATGGTAACTAAGGATGGATCAGTCTCGCTATCAACACGGACATTCTCAATTAAAGACTGCCATTTGATCTCTGGATTCTGCTCAATAACAGACATCAGATCAACAAAAGCTTTAATGGTGTTACGTGGAGTTCTAAAGTAAGCCTCACCAATGTTATGAGAACAGTGCTTTAAGAATGCAGTTAACGCCTCATCTGGCAGGAGATACTTACTCTCATCGCCATTGGCAAAGACATTACGGATATTGCTAAGCAGCACGAACAACTCTTCAGGTGAGAGGTTCTCAAGTCGTAGTACTGGACCATGGTAATCCACTACATTGGCGATCTGAGCAAAAGTATTCTCAGCTAAACGAGAACGTAATGCCTCGTATGAGTATAGACCCTTTCTGGTATCGCACAGAAAATCAGTGGTGCCGCCAAGCATGAAACCAATGTTCTCAGTATTGCCCTGCAGACAGTCATTTAAGATACGCAGAATCTGCTCATAGTTAGCAGAACGAGCACGTGGTGATGGGAGCTTGTAGAGGTTTACTAACTCATCTAGGTTAACCAATAAGCCCTTGTAACCAGCCTGACAGACAAAGCGTGCTAAGAGCTTGAGATGATCGTAAATTGAGCTATCAGTTACGATGGAACGGACGCCCAGCTCATTACGAGCTTCAGTCTTAGTGGCAAACTCACCACGTAAGTAGCGAATTACAGCCTGCTTAAGATCATCATTGCCAGACTCAAAAGCCTTGTAATACTGTGCAATTACCTCAGCAAAGTCAAAGCCGCCAACTAACTCAGATAAAGATCTCAGCTTGTGCTTAATAACGGTTTCTACAGCCACACCCTGCTCTTCAGCAGCAGCGATCTGAGTAGTAATAAACTTCTCCACCACTGGAATCATGGCATTGCCATCAGGATGGGCACGGGTAGCCATATTACGCATTAGCTCTTGATATAAAGAGCGAGCCTGACCTGCAGCAGCATGGAGACGACGATCAGGTGATAAGTCTGCATTGACGACAACCATGCCTTTTTCTAAAGCCAGGTAACGTACTAATTGTAAGAAGAAGCTCTTACCAGCACCGAAATCACCGACTACGACCTTAAAACAGCTTCCACCAGAGCAGACTCTATCGAGCTCTTCGATCATCGCCTTTACTTCGTTTACTCGGCCTACCTGAATATGTTCAAGGCCAATACGAGGGGTAACACCAGCACGTAAAGACTGAATAATTGCGGAACGTTCACGAGGTCTAATTTTAGCCATTAGCTTAATCCTCAAGACTTATCGGGTCAGATGACAGCATGTAATCAATGATATGTTCAGATGCACACTGGACTTAAGAAAAGCCACCCAAAATTTGCGTGGATTAAACATTATAGCCCATTATTTCCATCTCAAATGCTTTATCTAACACTAGTGCACTAGAGTATCTTGCCTCATCTACAGCACTACGCTGCATAAATATCAGATTTATTAGCGTGTTTTAGTCTTGTTTGGGATACATACTTATTGCATTTATTAGAGCACAAAGTCCTCAAGATGCGACTTTGCTCACGCAGCGCCCGCCCCTCTTCAGAGCTTTTTTTAAAATATTGGCCTGCAACTCATATCTTCTGGCAACACATCGTGGTGAGGCAGCATCACCTATTGCTAGAGTCAGCATCTACTATTGCTAGAGGCAGCATCTACTATTGCTAATCGCACACCTTCATAAAAATTGTGCTGCACATACGCATTGGCTTGCGCATACATTCAGCATCAAAGAGAGTGACATAGCCATACTTATCCATTGGAGATGACATCTGATACTGCTCTTTTAGTGCTAAAGGCAGGTGTACAACATGATCTTCGCTCAGTGACAGTTCTTGATGATGAAGTTTGGTCATGTACTTGATGACCTCCTCAACCTTAGCCATATCCACATCATCATACGAGCCATCTTGAGAATTTCGCTTAGTAGACATCACGGTGAACAGCAGATCGTCAAATGGGAACAAAGGAATGTAACGCTCTGCAATGGCAGTATCTTGAAGATCATAGTTACCGTTAAACAGACATAACAAACCGCCCACCTTAACCAAGCTGTCTATGAGCATAAGAGAAGACTCAAACTCCTCAAAACTATAGATGGCCTTGCTGTTAAGCACATTCACGGTAGCAGGATGACGGCATAGAACTGTCATAACTGTCACTACATCAAACTTCCTTGTAGAGTCATTTTGATCTAAGGCATGGAAGAACTCATCAGTAGTCTTAAAGTCCATATAGGCCTGCTTGCCATAGACTTCAACCTTATGCATACCACTAGCATCATTGCTTCCAACACAAAGGTTGTCTCTCATTTGCAGCGCTCTGCAAATAGCATCAGGATTGATATCTACGCCTAGAATCTTAGAGCCAGGAAAATAAGTCACCAAATCGCAAGCTTCACGGCCACGAGAACAGCCAAAGCTTAAAACATTGGCATTGCTAAAATCGCTTTTTCCATACTGCTTGAATTGCTTAAAGCGTGCAAAGTAGCTTAAGAACACCCACTGTAATTGATAGCGGTTCGCCTCGGTAAAGTTAGATAGTTGCGCAGTATGCAGCTTATCTACTAAAGATGCATTTGCACTATTTGCATCATGCTCATGATCTCCCTTAGTCAGGCTATTGTCTGTTAGGCTCTGATCGCCTTTATCAAAGGCTGCTTTTAAGGTCTTGATAAACTCGATCTTGCAATGGTAGTAAGCATCTAAACGCTGTTGCAGCTTAGTAACATCCCACTTACTCCTGAACTCATGTAGCGACTCACTCAAGCCGTTATCAATCAGTGTTTTAAGCGAGAGCTGACAGACAAAATCATCAATACCAAATGATCCTGAGGTTGCTTTCTTATAGCCGCCAACCGACAAGACAAGACGCATTAAACCCGCTCTCTTCAAGTGAGCATACTCATTTAAGAGCATCTCCATTTCATCATCAGATGCAGGTACGTGATCCTTGCTTAATGCAAAATAGTTTAAGTCCGCCTCTAAGGCAGGATCAAAATCATTTTTAAGACCAAACACGGCCTTGCCAGCACTTAAAGCTAGCATTTGCTCATAGAAGCGATCAGAGATCAGAACATCAAAGTCCTCATGGATAAACTCATCGTAATCGCGTATCAACAGACACTGCTCGATAGGATCGCAATAGTGTTTAAACTCACTTAGTACGTCCTCACGTTGTGCATAAAAAGCGCTGATCTCATCTACAAAAGGATCGCCACCGTGCTTTAAAAAGAGATCGCGTTTAATGTTCTTATCGAGGCTAGCATTGATTCGATCGCACCACAGGCTACTTAACTGGGCATCTAAATAACGGTGCTGATTTACTGACTGTATTTCTTTAAACGCCTCGGCAAACACAAGATCTTTGCGGTCTTTTTCCATAGCAAAAAGATTACTTGCAAAGGCAGTAGCTGCAGCTCTATCGTCGCTTGCATTAAAGAAAGTATAGGCTGAGTCATTGAGCAAGAGCTTGATAGTACTATTTGAAAATACATCCATAACTTTGCAGATCAAGCGCGATGCTAGTGGAGATAGTTCAAATAGTGGGTGCTTAGTAAAGAGCTCTGAAGAGATCACTACTATCGGAGCTCGGTGTAAGAAACTCGCCCTCTTAGAAAGATCATTATCTTTAGACACCATACGCGTGGTGTTAGCTTGCATATTGGATAGATCATTATCTTTAGACACCATACGCGTGGTGTTATCTTGCATAGCGCCCGCACTAAAAGCTATGTGTGCACTAGCGTTATCCACATCCTGATAATTGCCAGGTAAAGATGGCCTGGTATTGCATGCAATAGCACTATCTTCAGTCTGTGCATTGCCAGGTGCAGAGTGATTGCTTGAGGCAGGAGCTACTGACTCATAAGACAAGATATGCTCGATTAAAGCACTAGTGCCTACCATGGCTCGTGCCGCTTCATAACTTCTAAAGTTCAAATAGCCATTATGCGCACTTAGGATGTGAGGCTCACGGTTCACTACACTGAGCTCTTTGAGCTTTGCAAAGAAAGCTTGAAGATCGTTTGCGCTTGCATAGACGCTATCTTTATCATGATCTTCATTGAGCATGCAGATAGCTTGAGCTTGAGATAATACCTTGCACAAAGTGAAAGCTGCTGCCCTTAGCGAAAAGCTCTTAGCGCCAGCAAAGTCAGCAGATATATGCTCGTTATTTGAATCTCTGCTCTTATCTAAACTTTGGAGCAAGAACTCATCATTTAGAATGTCGTTAAGGAGCTCTTTTTTAACCTTAAAGTTGAAGATGAAACTACTTAACTTAGAGTTTGCCAATAGTAGTGAACAGAGCTCTTCATTCAATGCACTTTTGTAAGTGAACTCTCCGTGCATAAAATAGAGAATGGCATCAAAGTTCTGCTTTACAAAGTCTGCATTAAAAGCACCAAATTCAGGTAATGAGTAGAACTTAAAACTACTAAGGAAGCTGATATCATCGTCACTTATGCGCTGTGCAGATGGTTCTGAAAGTTCTGCTGCGTTTTCCCCTGCTACACCAAAACGTATATCCAATGTATCAGCGGCATTAAAGAGCACATGCTCTGAGAGCATGGCAGGAAGACTCATAAAACGGTTATACCGTGGGCCATCACGATAATCCCTGAACAGCATCGGCTCATCATTAACCTTAAAGCCTGCTCTTGCGCATGAGTCTTCTTCAGTCACTGCAGCAAAGCTATCGCAGTTAAGTACTAGCACTCGACGCTTATCCATGATGTGTCCTACCTTCAAAATTCAGCCGTACAAATAACAAAGCCCTGACAGATCTTAATCTATCAGGGCTCAATAAACATCAGTACTGTTGTAAATATGTCGAGTACCACAACATGTACATACGTGTAGCGTCCGACAGCAGCGCTTGATTATTATGTAAGTGCTATGTGCTTACTTGCGGGTACCCACGATTAATACCCAGCCTTCTTTGACCTTGGTGTAATCGATAGTAAAGTCACGAGAGTAAGCCTCAATCACCTCATCAGCCTGGCTCTCAAGAATACCGGATAATGCAAGCTTACCTTGGCTTTGACATAAAGCAGCAATAGAAGGCTCGAGCTCAGCTAATGGGCCTGCAAGGATGTTAGCAACGACCACTGGGCACTGAGGAATATCCTTGTTGTTGCCATCAAATACTTTAAGGCGATCAGCAACATCATTACGCTGAGCATTATCCTTAGAAGCAATTAAAGCTTGTGGATCGATATCTACACCGTAGGCTTGAGAGGCACCAAGTTTTAAAGCAGCAATAGCTAAAATGCCAGAGCCACAGCCATAATCAAGAATGGTCTGATTGCTCATATCCTGCAGTGAATCTAAAAAGCCTAAGCATAAGAATGTGGTTGGGTGAGTACCAGTACCGAAAGCAAGACCAGGGTCTAACATTACAGTCACAGCATCTTTTTCTGGAACCTCACACCATGATGGGCAGATCCACAGCTTTTCACCGCACTTGATTGGCTTAAAGTTATCCATCCATGCTCTAACCCAATCTTTATCTTCAAGATCATGAGCTGCAATTGGATAGTTATCGCCGTAAGTGTGCTGCAAATAAGAAACTACAGGGTCGGTATCAGTGCCCTTTTCAAACAGACCAACTACCTGAGTATTTGGCCATACACGCTGCTCACCTGGCAGTGGTTCTAAGATAGGATCGTCTTTAGCGTCCTGGAAGGTTACGGATACAGCACCAAGGAAAAAGAGGATATCAGAGATCTCTTCAGCCTTATCGCCATTTGTGATTAAGGAAACCTCTTTCCAAGCCTGATTGTCGCTCATGCAATACCTCTTAATTATTCTAAAAACCGTTTATAAAGTTACGGCTATTCGTTAACTATAATCTACAGCCCCGGAAGAGCTGTAGACTTAAATTCATTAGGCTGATGGATTTTCCACTGCTCTAACCACAGTACCTTTGGCACGATTCATCTCTTCGGCACGTAATCCATATACAGGCGCACCACGAGAAGCAGATGTCATGGCCGCACCTTCCATCCTAGCTTGTGCATTTTCAGAGATGCGATAAGCCTCATTATCTGACAATGAGCTAATTGGGAATGGTGTGCTCAGCGGAACTTCAATTTCTGACTGGCCATAAGGGTTTTCAATCAAGCGACTAATGCGCTTGTAAATAGCACCACATTGATCGCCAATCTCGCACAGATACAGTTTATTGATGCGATCAACTAAGACCTTATCATTAACCAAGACCTTTAGCTCATGAATCGATACTGCCTCAGGGTTAACCACCTGCACGTACAACCATGAGCCGTCCTCTTCCACGTCAGCTACATTGCTAATACCACCAAGTACACGAATGTAACCTAATACTAAGAGCTCTGGTGAGTCATTAGCATTAATACTAAAGCCAGTACGTGAAGAGCGCATCTTGCGACGCAGCGAAAGCTTCTTTTCCCTGTTGATGAACATCGACAGAATTACTGTGAACATCGGGACAAAGACAGCAAAAGCCTCTAATACCACACCAGAACCTGACTCCTGATTTAAGAACATACGGGAGCGAGATAGAGTGATATCAGGTAAATACAGATTGTCTACAGTAGTGATGGCTGGTACCTGCAAGAAATAAGAGAGCGTAAAGCACAGCATTGCAGAGCCAAGCAAAATGCAAAATGAGCCTGGGAAGAAGATGAGTAACATGAGCAAACTCAATGATACGCATGCGCCTATTGATCCAGTCATAATGCAAATTACCACCATCAAGGTTAAGAATAATCTGACATGACGTTTCGTGAAGAAGGAACGAATAAAGATTGTGGCTGGTAGCGAGAACAGATTAGTCAGAATGATCGTATTAACAAACGCGGTGACCATGCTATTGTGATATTGGCTAGTGATCAGCTCACCGACTAAATCATGGAAGCCGACTGACTGTAGCAACAGATAAATAGGTACATAAATAATCGATAAAAAGCTTTGGCCAAAGGTTTCATCTAGCGTATAGAGGATGAAGATATCGAGCTGTCTAATAACTACGTAGATAAAGATGAAAGTCGCGACAGGCAACATCACTACAAAGATAAAGCTGATGAAGATACGTCCTGTCTGATTAAGGAATGGCTCATCTTTAGAGCTGCTAGAGTACGGTAACATTGCAAGCAGCGATGACACCGCAGTACAGACACAGATAATGGGATTTAATACGGCTGTAGAGTGGTTATCTGGAATAAAGATAACCGACGCTACATAGACTGCAGCTACCGAGCAAATCTGAAAGACACGATCGAAGGTAGGAACTAAAAACGCTACCGCTACGGCAAAGAGTCCTGGGAAAAAGATCCGTACACTCAAAAGCAATACTTGCCTTAAGTCATCAGGCAAATTAGGAGTGTTTTGCGCGTTCAAAGACCAAGTACTTATCGCCATTAACATAAGTGGCAATAAGATTAAAAAGCTGCGCTGTTTATAAGAATATGATTGTAAGTGAGTCACTAGCTATCTTCCTACTCAAGCTCACTAAAACTAAGCCATAGTAGCTCAATGACTTGCTATAGCCACAGCGCACTGTTGCATTTAGCTGCACACTACGATGAACGAACACATCAGCACGGTTGATCTGTATGCAGATAATGACTTAATCATAGCCATTTGTGCAATCAGATAATCTCATCATTATAGCAAAAGCTGAAAATAGGCGGTGTTAACAAAAGAAAGGAGATAATGACAGCTACTGCATAAGCTTGAGCATACCTAAACAGCAGCAAAGGCAAGATAAACGCAAGAGCAACTAAATAAGCCTAGCTTATGTCACCTGCAGCAAGGGCAAGATCAGAAAAGTTACAACTGCATAAGCTATAAGATTGTTTTTACAGTAGCCTAAAAGCGCAAAAGCCCCTGAGCTTTTGGCTCAGGGGCTTTTGCATTAGAAAATTAAGCCTGGCGATGACCTACTCTCGCACAATCGTACGTTGCACTACCATCGGCGTCACTGCATTTCACTTCTGTGTTCGGAATGGGGACAGG
>NZ_CABTML010000128.1:0-6723 GCF_902485895.1 uncultured Anaerobiospirillum sp.
GTCTTGAGCTTGGTTTGCAGCAGGCTGTTAACTTGGGCTTGCGATAGGTCTTGCGCTTGGTTTGTGGTGCTAAGGTGCTGCACCACAATGATACAAATAGCTTAAGGGATTCGTAGTTAGGCTCGCTAGTGTGCTACTTTACGATGCTTTGCCACTGAACTAATAAAAAGGGAGATTTATCCCTGGTAGTACGCTTAGCTTGATAAGGTGCACTTGCAAACTTTTAGTCAGGAGCTTGCATTTAAAGTATGGCCTGTGCTGAACTAATATAGAGCTGCACTTTTAGGTGTGTGATGTTTTCTAGCGACTTGAAGATAAGAGTCGTTTTTGGCTACTTAGATCTCGATTAGAGGCATAAGCTGATATCGGTAAAGCCATAGTTAAAGCGTCAACGCTTAAAAGCGTGATACTCTAGGGCTACTTTTGCTCTTAGCTAAGTTTTTTAGGTATGCGCTATGTGCTCAACTAATTTAGTGCTATCGTGCTTGGCTTTTTGACCTTTGCATCGAGAGCGCCTGTTGCGCTCTTATACTGACTGAGGTCACATTGGTGATGATCAAAGTTTTCACTTGCTTTGATGTGGCGTGGAAACTGATACAATCACCACGAACAGTTCTCGAGGGACCATAGGCATGAGGCCTTTGGGATTGCACCTCAAGGGTTCGGCTAGAAGGTAAGGTTTGTTTGGTAGCGTTATCTTATAGCTGTTCAAACTGTATTTTTAGGGGATAACTTATGGGTAAGTCGTTAGTAATTGTGGAGTCTCCGCACAAAGCGAAGGTAATCAATAATTACCTTGGCCCTGACTACATAGTTAGAGCTAGTGTCGGTCATATTCGCGATCTTCCGACCGGAGCCTCAAAAAGTACTACTAAGAAAGTAACTACTCGCACTAAGAAGACCGAGGCAGAAAAGCGTTCTGCGCTCTTTGAGCGTATGGGCGTGGATCCGCTTGATAACTGGAAGGCCGATTATGTGGTCATGCCAGAGAAGAAAGATGTAGTTAAAGAGTTAAAGAAGATTGCCTCCGAGTGCGATAAAGTCTACTTAGCAACTGACTTGGACCGCGAGGGTGAGGCTATTGCTTGGCACTTACATGAAGTGCTTGCGCCTGCCTGCGGTAAAGACACACAGTTTTGGCGTGTAAAGTATCCTGAAATTACACGTAGTGCGATTGCCAAGGCATTTGCCAACCCAGAACAGCTCAATATGAACATGGTCAATGCGCAGCAGACTCGCCGCTTCCTTGATCGTGTTGTAGGTTTCATGGTATCCCCACTGCTGTGGGAAAAGGTCGGCCGTGGCTTATCAGCAGGCCGTGTACAATCCGTTGCAGTTGAGCTGATTGTTGATCGCGAAAGAGCTATTAAGTCTTTCGTGCCAGTTGAGTATTGGGAAATTTTCGCCAATACCTTAACTCCTAATAAAGAGCCATTAAAGGTAAATCTTGCTGCCAAGGGCCGCTCTAAGATTGAGATGCATAACAAAGCTCAAGCTATGGCCGTGCTTGAGGACTTACGTAAGCAAGAATACAAGGTAGCTCGTATCGATTCTAAGAAGGGATCGGCACACGCTCCACCTCCATTTACCACCTCAACTCTGCAGCAAAGTGCCAATCAGCGCTTAGGTTTCTCTGTAAAGCGCACCATGGTTGCTGCACAGAGACTGTACGAGGCTGGTTTTATCACCTACATGCGTACTGACAGCGTTAATCTGTCAAAAGAGGCAATTGAGTCTGCCCGTGAGATCATTGCTGCTAACTATGGTGATAAGTACTTACCTGAAAAGCCAAATTATTATCAGTCAAAAGAGTCTGCTCAAGAGGCTCACGAGGCTATTCGACCATCTCACCCTGAGATGAAGACTGTGCCTTCAACTGTTGATCGTGACGGTCAGCGTCTGTATCAGCTCATTTATGATCGCTATTTAGCCTGTCAGATGAGCAATCAGACTTACGAGTCTCGCGCTATTGTAGTTCAGGCGGGTGATTATCTGTTACGTGCTACTGGCCGTACTGAGATCTTTGACGGTTTCCGTCGCGTGCTTGGCAACAAGTCTGAAGATGTCATGCTCCCTGATGTAAAAGAGGGCGATATCCTTAAGCTTGAAGATTTAGTGCCATCTCAGCACTTTACTCAGCCTCCAGCACGTTTCTCTGAAGCTACATTAGTTAAAGAATTAGAAAAAGACGGTATTGGTCGACCATCTACTTATGCAGCCATCATTGCTACTATTCAGGAACGTGGCTACGTAAAGATCGAGCGTAATCGTTTCTTTGCAACTAAGATGGGTGAGATCGTCACAGATCGTCTGCGTTATAGCTTTGCAAACCTCATGGATCTGCACTTTACTGCATCCATGGAAGAGTCATTAGACGAGATTGCTGCAGGTAAGCGTGATTGGATTGCTAACTTAGATGAGTTCTACAAGGACTTCTCTGAGCACTTAAGCAAGGCCTCTTTGCCAGCTGATCAAGGTGGTATGCCAAATAACAAGGTCATTGAGATCGACATGATGTGTCCTCAATGCGGCAAGTACCACATGGCAGCTCATATGGGCAGAACCGGTACATTCTTAAGCTGTATGGGCTACCACGACTCTTCAGTTAAGGCTGCAGATCGCTGTAAGTGCACTGTAAATCTTACTTATACTCAGGAGCAAACCATTCCTGAGGATATTGAGATGGATGAGGCTACTGAGGCTAAGTTACTGCTCAAATCCAAGCGTTGTCCTAAGTGCGGCGCTACTATGGATGCTTATCTCATTGATAAGAACCACAAGCTCTACTTATGCTCTAATGCACCAGGCTGTGATGGTTACATTCGTGAAGAGGGTGACTACTCACAAGAGGCAGAGGCTGCTTTAGGCCCAACTGTTGAGTGCGAAAAGTGCGGTGGCACCATGGTGCTCAAGGACGGTCGCTTCGGTAAGTACATGCAGTGTACTAATGAAGAGTGTAAGAACACCCGTAAGATCTTAAAGAACGGTGAAGTTGCTCCTCCACGTGAGGATGCAGTAGATCTGCCAGAGCTTACTTGCGAGGAGAACAAGGATTCTCACTATGTTCTGCGTGACGGTGCCTCTGGTATCTTCTTAGCGGCACATAACTTCCCTAAAGTTCGTGAGACACGTCCTGTCTTTGTTGAGGAGTTACGCCGCTTCCGTGACCGTATTAGTCCTAAGTTCTATTACTTGGCTGACGGCCCTGTGGTGGATAATGATGGCAATAAGACTCAAGTACGTTTCTCTCGTAAGACTAAGGAGCAATACTTAGCTTCTATTACTGACGAGGGCAAGCAGACTAAGTGGGCAGCCTATTACAACAAGGATACCAACTCATGGACTATCTCTGAGTTAAAGGCTCGTTCAACCACCACTAAGAAGAGCACAAGCTCAAGCACCACTAAGATGGCAGCTAAAGCCTCTGCTAAGAGTGCTACCAAGACTACAACTCGTAAGACCACCACTAAGAAGACTACTAAGTAGTACTAATTAAGGCCATACGAGTAATATCAAAATGCCGCCACCACCTGCCCATAAAGCAGTTTGGCGGCATTGTCGTTTTTAGCATCCGTCAAAAGCCAAAGCCAAAAGCCAAAGCTAGCGCAAGGGCCAAAAGCAAAGGCACGCGCAAAGTCGCAAGCGCTATCAAGCATTTAAAGATCAAGCAAGCGTTGAAGTAGCAATAAAGCACGTAGGCAACTTAGCAAATGCAGCCAAGATCGTGGGTATCTTGCTTTGCAAGTCGCAACAGTTGGGAATTTTGCCGGCGGCTTTTGTATAATATTCGTTTGCACACCACGATACCAATCAGGACAGGTGCCCTCTCATGATGCTGCCAAAGCTAGGGAGAATAGGTCTGCGTGCAGATTAACTGTCTGTACTACTTAGCAGCTGATGCTTGGTTTTTATGAAAAGGTGTGGTTTTCTTAGTTGTTAGTAGAGGGAAATTACAGTGAGTCGCAGTATGTATTATGCTCTGCCATTGCCTTTAAGTGCTCCGTCACTAATGGCCCGTATGGCAGGTTTTGGATTGCTGCGTGTCCCTGAAGGTCTTGGTTTAGATAGTGCTACCGTAAAGAAGATCATGCTGTGTAAGTACGCTCAGCATGCGCTTATCAAGCCAGCATTCTTGTTTAGACAAGATATTGATCCTAACAACTTACGTGGTGGTGTTAGCGCCCTTGAGTTTATCAATCAGGTAAACGAGCAAGTAAGACCACAAAGCGAGGATGATATTTTAATTACTTATGCCTCGCGTCACCTCTCTGCCTTCAATGGCATGCTGATTCAAAACTTTTTCTTGCCAGATGCGATGAGTCGTTTTAATTATGTAGTCGATCTCAAGACTGCATTAGAGACTTGCTATTACTTTGGCAACGTAAAAGTTAAAAACTCCAAAAGTCTCAATCAGGCCGCCAAAGAATTAGGCTTTACTGGCGATCTTACTAATCAGATGCAACGCATCGATGCCTTGTTCTATATCTACAATCATCTACTTAGCCATGATCTTAAGATCATGAGTTTCTTACATGGTAATAGAGCAGTGCGTTTTGCTGAGCATGCGCCAGGTAAATTCTTAGTGCATGTAAATGAATCTGGCAAGCTGTGTTTATTAAAGGTCTTAAATCAAAGCGATGATCATCGTTTACTTAAGGTCTTAATGAGTGATGGTCGCTCAGTTAAAGTTCAATGTATTAACGTTGATTTAGCACCACTGCTTGCTCCATGTGGCATCTTAACGCCGCAGCGACAAAGCGATCTTGGCTTTAATCTAGCAAATGAGCAGGATCGTTTAAACAATGTAAGTTTTGTAGATTTGCTTGATGCTGATGAGAGCGAGGTTGCTATAGTAAAGGCAGCTCCAGCTTATAGCGGACAAAGTTCAGATGAAGCTGAACTAAATGCCTATGCACATGCTGCAGCCATCTTAGAAAAAGATTTATCTTTTTACGATGCATACTTCTACAAGCTCTCATTGCCTGAGAGAAATGTCTTTGAGCGTATGTCATCTCACGATATTAGGCAGGAAACTAATATCACGCATATTGCTGATCCTAAGAGCAAGTTTGGGCAGCAGGTACTGTGCTATCTCGTTGAGAACTTTCCAAAAGCTGTCTTTGATGGTCAAATCGAGCAGTATCGTGACTACGTAAGCCATACTGTAGCTAAGCGTGCTAGCAGCATTAAAAATGATCTTTCCTTGCTCGTAAGCAGCATCGATCATGACGACAAGAAAGCTGTGGAGCTTTTAAACCGCATCGCATCTTTCTTTTAGCTAGCAGCTAAAAAATGATTAGCCCCTCACCAAAGCACTAGCAGCTAGAAAAAGATACTCATCAACCCAAAGCCACAGTGTTTTGCGCGTAAAGCAGCTATTCGTTATGCAGCTATCAGATGCAAGCGTGGCTATACATTAGCCCCACCATAGCCTAGGATTCATGCCACAACTCCCACGCCATTGCATGGGAGTAAGAATCAGTTTGCTTGCAATGCAATTGTTTATAGAGTGCTCGAGCTATGCTCTATATAGCCATCAAATGCTGCAGTGTTTCTATCGCACTAAGTAGTTAGGCAGCCAATGAGGCTTCTTTCGAGCAAGAACAGGTTTACCATCTAATCCACCTAACGGCATGGTTGATGGTAGTTGTTGTCTGAAGACCGCAATAAGCTCTTCTGGAGAGTCAAGCTCACTGAACAAGTCTGGATCCTGTTGAACTGTCGGCATAGTCTCAATGTCACGCTCCTCTCGAGGCCAAATTGGTAAATTAAGCTTACTAGAGGTACGCAACATTTCTTTACCCTCTTTGGTAGTTGGGCGAAAGAGTTTGGTGCTGATACGGATCATCTTCAGCCAATCGGTCATTTCGATTTCGAGGTTGTATTTCAAAAAGTCGTTGGCATCTGTCTTATATTGAGGGGCCGCAAGTAAGAAAGCATTTACGCTTGGTGCATTGAGTGCAGCTGGATCTACTTTAGCTTTTGCTTGTTTACAGTGGATTGGATATGCCTCTTTTAGTCTTTCAAGCAGAATTTCACGACAAGCACTTGAGTATTCTTTTTTGTGTGCCGATGCTTCTTCACAGAAGAACTCGAATGCATGCGCTGCAGCATTAGCTCTGAGGTGAGGGCCATAGAGTTCAAATTGATGCTTGTCTTTGTAGTATCCAAACAGACCAAACAAATCTATAAACAAAAAGACTACCATGTCTGAAAACTGTGATGTTCTAAACAAAGTAGGCATGGTCATGGTGTGTCTTTGTACAGATAAATTTCTTTGCTTACCTGCCATTTGTTTTTCAAGTAAGTAATCTTGGCTTTCGAGCATAAACCTTATGAAAGGTATGCCAGGTAAAGATTTGGCAGCTTCAACTTTCTTAAGATAATCTTTTGGTAGATCGTAGGTATTGCGCATGGAGAGCCCTCTGAAAACAAAGCTTGTCTAAGAATCCTAACACATAATCAAAGCAAGATAGCAGTGAACTAGGCATCAAAAATAACAAAAAACCCCGTACCACTAAGGCACAGGGCTTGTCAGTCGCTCACCGGTAGGATCGCCATATTTCATTTCGCAGGAATTAGATATGCCTTGAATGAGTGGTGTATGATTAGACTACTAGAAAGCAGATAAGCCCATGGACTACTGTACTCATATCGTAGGCTAGGTTAAGTCTTTTTCTTTGATCAGTATCGAGGTGGATTCTATGACAATGCGTATTATAA
>NZ_CABTML010000129.1:0-46601 GCF_902485895.1 uncultured Anaerobiospirillum sp.
GACTGGAGTTCAGACGTGTGCTCTTCCGATCTCCGCGACCTGTCGCGGCACGACCTAAGATAAGCCAAACATCTCCCTCAAGTAATATACGATAGCCGCGCGTTGCATCTAAGTGCACTTCGCGAATCATATATTGTGTGCCCTTAGTCATCTCAATAAACTTCGCGGCATGTGCATATAAACCAGCGGCCAATGTGTCATGCTGCGCACTTAAGGTAACTAATGGCAAATTAAATCTTTGCATATCAGGATAGAACACGCTTTCACTAAGCGCATCGTAATATCCTGAGTTTCGCCAGCGTGCTGAGGCGTGATGCTCTTCAATCACCACGCTTAAAGTGTCAGGCATTTTCTTTCTTACTGAAACCTTGCTCACCCACGGCATACGCAATAAAGCATTATGCACAGGAGCTAGATCCAGCGCTACCAAGTTCTTACCGGCAGCTATCTTAGCTACAGTATCAATGATCTCTTCTTTAGTTAGAAACTCAAACTCACCTTCAACAGTGACACGAGAAATCGGAAAAGTCTGCTCTGACTTAGCGTAGTCAAAGAGTAGCTCATATCCTTTGATAGAGACTAAGAGAAAGCCTACAAAGAAGAGCACAGACAAGATAAATCCTGCTCTACTTCTACGTCTGCGTGAACGCTGCTTTCCTATCGCCACTTTGCCGTTCCTAAATACTGAAACTACTTAACTGTAGGTTAACACCTAAACATTGCACTATAGTGAATGATATATGGCAAACAAACAAAAACGCAAGATTGGATGCTAAACAAGATTCTTTTTAGCACCCATCATTCACTATCAGCATTGAAAATAATGCTTAGGCTTTCTTAATAAAATCGCGATCTGACTTATCCCAACGCTGTGTCAGCATACCTGCAACCTGAACTACATTGCCTGCACCTTGAGTAAGCACAATATCGCCCTCTTCACACAATGCATCTAACAGCTCAGGCACTTCTTGAACAGACTCAACAAAGTGAGGTTCAATGCGACCTTGAGATCTGATGGAGTGACACAGATGACGACCATCAGCACCAGGAATTTTAGACTCACCAGCAGAGTAAACCTCAACTAAGATAAGCACATCTACCTGCTGTAAAGTCTTTACAAAGTCTTCATAGAGATCACGGGTACGGCTATAGCGGTGAGGCTGGAATACCATAACCAAGCGTCTTGTTGGCCAACCCTCACGAATTGCTTTAATCGTTGCATTAACCTCTGATGGGTGATGCCCGTAGTCATCGACAATGCTAACTAGACCCTTAGGAGCTAAGTATCTGCCATAACGCTGGAAGCGACGACCTACACCTTCAAAATGTTCTAAAGCACTTAAGATAAACTTCTCTTCAATGCCTTCTTCAAGCGCCACAGCGATCGCGGCTGTAGCATTTTTGGCCATATGAAGTCCTGGCAAAGGCAGCTTCACATTTAGATCATTACCATTCTTACGCTTGACAGTAAACAATGAGCCTGCCGCCATCTGAATGAAGTTAGTGACCTGTAAGTCAGCTTTCTCACTAACGCCATAAGTAATTACTTGACGACCAATTCTTGGAATAATGCTCTCTACAGTTGGATCATCAATACAAACTACAGCCACGCCATAGAATGGTAAGTTGTGCAGGAACTGTACAAAGGTATCAGTTAACTTATTAAAGTCACCGTCGTAGGTCTCAAGATGATCTGGCTCGATATTGGTAACTACAGTTAACATTGGCTGCAGATGTAAGAATGAAGCATCAGACTCATCTGCCTCAGCAATTAAGAAGCGGCTTGTGCCTAAGCGTGCATTTGTGCCAGCTGAGTTGAGCAGTCCTCCAATAACGAAAGTTGGATCCATTGCAGCTTCAGCAAAGATAGAGGAGATTAATGAGGTAGTAGTGGTTTTACCATGAGTACCTGCTACAGCAATGCCGTAACGGTAACGCATTAACTCACCTAACATCTCGGCACGGCGCACCACAGGGATACGGCGCTCAACGGCTGCATCGATTTCAGGGTTACCCTTGTGGATAGCAGAAGATACCACCACGACCGAAGCACCCTCGATATTTTCTGCCTTATGGCCAATAAAAATTTTAATACCAAGAGAGGCTAAACGCTGTGTAACCTTGCCATCTGCAATGTCAGAGCCTGAGACCTCATAACCCTCATTTTTTAATACTTCAGCAATACCGCACATGCCTGAGCCGCCAATACCAACAAAATGGATGCGACGCACCTTGTGCATATGAGGAACCTTTTCAAAATTAGGCATTTTGTTCATAACAATCTCAGGCTATCTCAGCCTTATAAAAATTTAAGCAATGGCTAGCGCGTTAGTATTAGTAACTTATATCCCATGTACTAGGAAAACTCATAATCGCTACTTTAGACAGCGAACATCCTAGTTTTTTGCCACAGATTAACATCGTGAGACTAAAGAGTAGTTGCTAGACAAACAAGCAAAATATGCCAAGCACTCACTGTAAGTATCGTAACTTAGCCGTTAGTAATAAAAGCGCTACTAACCTTTAAAGCAACTGTCGAAATCCAACCAGCAATATAAGGTCTATAAAATGCCTTACACCGCCCACGCATAAACACTATTAAAACCGTATCTACAAGCGCTTTCACTGCTGATTTCTTTTCGACAAGTGCCTTTAGTGAATAGAAAAGCAAAACTATGATCTTAGTCTAAAATTGCCTAACTGACAAATGCCATGTTAATTCACCCTCATTATTTATGCCATGCACAGCCCCAAAACGAGAGCAATTAACAGCAAATCCATAAAGACGTTAAGAATGGATGTCTTTGACAGCATATATAAGCAAAACCCAGCTAATAAGCTGGGTGTGCAATAGACTTGCATGCAACAAGCTGGGGGTGCAATAGACTTGCATGCTACAAGCAGGGCACGCAATAAGACATAGGCATAACGCTGCGCAGTGCGCCAAAAGACTCTGTCATTGCAGCTCAGCACTAAGAGCTGTTTAGTTGGCTCTACTTGTTGGCGAGCTCTTCAGCAATATCAGCTACACGAGTGGTTGCATCAAGCTTGGCAGCTTTTGCAGCAGCCTCGGACATAGCCTTGAGAACCTGAGGATTTCTTAGCTCTACGATCAGCTGATGGAGAGCCTCACTTGTAAGCTCAGACTGTGGAAGCAGCTTTGCTGCGCCAACTGACACTAAAGACTGGGCATTTTTGGTCTGATGATCATCTACAGCAGTTGGCAGCGGAACAAAGATAGCAGGTAGCTTTGCTGCACTCACCTCTGAGACAGTAGAAGCGCCCGCACGACAGATGATTAAGTCGGCATTACGATAGGCAGAGGCCATATCCTCAACAAAGTCTGAAGTTACAAACTCGCACTTTACATTCTTGTAGAGCTGAGCTGTTTCCTCTGAGCGGTCTTTACCACACTGATGGAAGACACTAACCTCATTGTCATTAAAGCCTTCTAAAGCTGCTGGCACCGCTTTATTTAAAGCAACTGCGCCTAATGAACCGCCAATTACCAAGATGCGAGTCTTACCATCCTCGCGCTCAAAGCTGCGCTCTTGACTATGCAAGGCAAGAATCTCAGAACGTACAGGATTACCTACACTTTCTACTTTTGGGCCATTAAAGGCATTGCCCACGCCGAGTAAGATCTTAGAGGCAAAGCGGGATAACAAACGGTTGGTTAAGCCTGCAGCTGCATTTTGCTCATGCAAAATAAGCGGAATGCCACTTAAAGAGGCTGCAACACCACCTGGTCCTGAAGCATAGCCACCAAAGCCAATAACCACATCTGGCTTAAACTCTTTAATGACTTTCTTGGCCTGAGATACAGCATGCATCACCATAAACGGAGCCTTTAACAAAGACATAATGCCGTTACGACGCACACCTTTGACATCAATATAGTGAATGTTAATGCCTGCAGCTGGCACTACACGCTCTTCAATACGGCCACGGGTACCGAGCCACTCAACAGTATGGCCACGTGACTGCAGCTCTTTTACGATAGCCATTGCAGGGAATACATGGCCGCCGGTGCCGCCAGCCATGACTAAAACTCTCTTGCTCATAGTACCCTCTAATGATTTTGTCCTAATTTTCACTTACCTTAGATAAGTGCCACTCAGTTAAGTATCCATAATTCTTACTGTAGCAATATGACTTAGACAATTACTTCTACAGCTTCAATTAAGAGCCAAACTTGCTGCGTATTACTTAGGCTCGCCTATACCAGCTAATTATTGTATTTAAACTCGCCAAGCTGTTCTGTACGCCATTCATAATCGATGCGCAAAAGTATGGCCACTGCCCAAATACAGACTACCAAGGATGAACCACCATAAGATACTAATGGCAATGTCAGACCTTTAGTTGGCAGACCACCTGAGGCTGCACCGATGTTAATTACAGTCTGCAAACAGAAGAATAAACCAATCGCAAAGGCCACATAGCCTTGGAACTGAGCTCTCTGACGTAAAATGCGTGTGGCTAAGATAATAGCCTTTGTCACAATGATGAACTCTAAGAAAATCACAAAGCATACGCCAATAAAGCCACACTCTTCACCCAAGATTGAAGTGATGAAGTCAGTATGAGCCTCAGGCAAATAACCTAACTTGTGGATAGAGTTACCAATACCGTCGCCAGTTAAACCACCTCGACCGAATGCCATTAGAGATTGGGTAAGCTGATAGCCAGAGCCAAAGCGGTCTTGCCATGGGTCTAAGAAGGAGGTCACACGTGCAATACGGTACGGCTGGAAGATAATCATAAGGCCGCCAGCTGCAGCCACAAAGCACAGTGTAATTAGATACTTTAATAGACCTGCACCAGCTACAAACAAAATACCGAAAGTAATGGCGGTCACTACTACTAAGGAACCAAAGTCTGGCTGCAGCAAGAGTAAGAATGAAATACCCACTAAGAACATCATTGGCTTAATAAAGCCTGCTTTCTCGTGACGCACCATCTCAATCTTACGGCTAGCATAGCTAGAGAAGTAAATAATCCACACTAGCTTCAAGATTTCTGCCGGCTGTAAATTAATTGGTCCTATAGCAATCCAGCGCTTAGCCTCATTAACCTCACGTCCTATGATGAGCACTAGCACCATCAAGAACAAGGCTATACCTAGCAAGGGCAAGGCCGCATCAAACCACGCTTTGGAGGGGATTGATGTCATCAATAGCCCCCATACTACAGCCACGGAGACGAAGACTAATTGACGCTTGAAATAATAGTAAGAGTCACCTTTAGTGGTAAATGCCTCTTGTACTGAAGCAGATGAAATCAGCACGATAGAGATCAAGATCAGCAACAACGCAGTAAAGATAATGACGCGATCGAAGTGCACGACGTGTTTAGTGTGTTGATCAATCTTGAACTTATGTTCTGACATGGCTATAGCACCTATCTAGAGGCAAAGCAGTATAGGAGAACGACTACTATCTAGCCATATCTAAAAAGACAGCTAGATAGCACATCAAGCTTAAATGGCTAAGTGATACTAGCCTAAGCTTAAGCTTGATTACTTGATGGAATTAACTAAGTCAACGAAGACGCGGCCGCGCTCATCAAAACCCTTGAACTGATCTAAAGAGGCGCATGCAGGGCTTAATAAAATAGCCTGACCATCGCTAGCCTCTTCACTTGCCATGCGCAGGGCCTGACGCATATTCATAACGCTCACACAGCGCTCTTTATCTAAAGCTAAGAGCTTATCGGCATCACGGCCAAAGCAGAAGACTTTCTTAATCTCCTTGCCTAAATAGCGCTTTAATGGGCTAAAGTCTTGACCCTTACCAATACCGCCTGCCAGGAGCAAGATGCCATTCTTGTGACGTGAGCTCAGACCAGTAATAGCTGCCTCTGCAGATGCAACATTAGTAGCCTTAGAGTCGTTATAGTAAGAAACACCCTCAAGGATGCGCACTAACTGACAACGGTGCTCTAAACCATTGAAGGTCTTTAAGGCCTGAATCTGTACATCACGAGGAATACCAGCTGCATCAGCTAAAGCCATAGCAGCTAATGCATTTAACTCATTGTGAGTACCGCAGATAATAAGGTCACGAGCATCCATAATGCGCTCACCGTTTACGCACAGGTACACGGTGTTTTCAGTAACCTCACGACCATACTCTTGATTATTTAGGCCAAAGCTAGAGTAGATATGCTGCTTCTCTTCATCCTTGATTGGATAAGTACGCTTATCATCGCGGTTAACGATAATCTTCTCGCAGTGGGCAAAGATACGGCGCTTAGCCTCAGCATACTTCTCAATATCACCATCATAACGATCAAGGTGATCTTCAGATACGTTGAGATTTACACAGGCAGCAAGCTTTAAGCTTGAGGTGGTCTCAAGTTCAAAAGATGACAGCTCTAAAACATAGGCCTCATTGCTATCTGAAAGAATGTCAAAGACGGCATTACCAAAGTTAGCTCCGATTGCTGCCTTGATTCCGGCCTTTTCAAACATGTAGCTAACTAAAGCGGTTACAGTGGACTTGCCATTAGAACCAGTAATTGCAACTACTGGAGCTTTAACCTCACGAGCAAATAGCTCAACGTCGCCTACTACCTCGACACCTGCATCTGAAGCTGCCTTAATCTCCTTGGTGTTGATGGATAAGCCAGGGCTTACCACTAACATGTCATAAGAGCTTAAGTGCTCAGCGTTTAAAGGACCAAAGTTGATATCAACACCGCGAGGTACTTCCTCAGCATGTGGTGGATTTGGACGGGTATCAAAAACTGACAGCTGCTTTAAGTCGTGCTTGAGCAGATATGAAATCACAGCAATGTTGGAGATACCAAGACCTACAACTGCAACCTTTTTACCCTGAAATTTGTCCATTTTGAATCTCCGCTCCACTTGTGAGCGCCTATGACATAAAGATTAACTTATCCCATGGCCCTAATCTGGCCATGGTCTAAAGTAACAAAAACCAATCTCATTTATCTGGCTTAACGTAACTTTAAGGTTACTAAGCCTAAGAGTACTAAGATGATAGTGATAATCCAAAAGCGGATGATCACGCGAGGCTCTGGCCAGCCACCCTTTTCAAAGTGGTGGTGGATTGGAGCCATACGGAAAATACGAGTACCTCTCAGGCGGAATGAACCAACCTGTAAAATAACACTTAAGGTCTCGGCAACAAAGATGAAACCCATAATGAAGAGTAAGAACTCCTCACGAATGAGCACAGCAATGATACCTAATGTAGCGCCTAAAGATAAGGAACCTACATCACCCATGAACATCTCAGCTGGGTAGGTGTTAAACCATAAGAAGCCTAAACCAGCTCCGATGATAGCCACGCAAGCAATTACCAACTCAGATGCTAAAGGCACATGAGGAATGTATAGGTACTGTGCAAAGTTATAGTTTGAAGTAGCCCAAGCGATGATGCCCAAACCTGCTGCTACAGTAATGGTAATCAAAATAGCCAGACCATCTAAACCGTCGGTTAAGTTAACCGCGTTAGATGAACCAGTGATTACAAAGTAAGCCAGAGGAATGATAAGGAAGCCAATATCAGGCATGAACTCTTTAAAGAAAGGCACTACTAAGGTGGTCTCAGCTGGAGACTGAGCAAAGCCATAAATGCAGCAGCCTAAGCCTAAGGCGATAGCTGATTGCCAGAAATACTTGTACTTAGCTCTCAAGCCTTGTGGGTCATGGCGTACTACCTTTAAGTAGTCATCAGCAAAACCAATGAGGCCATAGCCTAAGACTGTAACTAAGGTGTACCACACATAAATATTGTCTAAATGAGCCCATAATAAAATGGTCAGCATGATGGTGGAGTTAATCAAGATACCACCCATAGTTGGGGTACCCTGCTTCTTAAGATGGCTCTCAGGGCCATCCTTTCTAATTACCTGACCAAAGTGCAACATCTGCAGACGTTCAATAGTCTTTGGACCAAGCCATAAAGAAATGGTCAATGCAGTAAGCAAGGCACACACTGCTCTAAAGGTTAAGTATTCAAAAACGCGAAAAGCTGGCACATATTGGCTTAGCCATTCAGCGAGCATAATGAGCATGTTTAGTTCTCCACTATCGAGCTGACAGCTCGACGCTCAGTAGCGCAGCTCTGACAAAATAACTTAACATCAAGTCAGGCTGCTCTTAATTTAAGTACTCTGGTCGTTAACTTGCCGTTGTACTATCCCTAAGTCCTATATTCATAAAGAAGCCCTGCATATAGCAGGGCCTCTTGTGTACACAAGCTCAAATACTAGAGCTCGGTGTAATCTTTAAGTGCTGATACTACCTTGTCCATTTGCATAGCATGAGAGCCCTTTACCAAACAGGTAGTATGCTCATGTTGCTCAGCTTTTTCTTTAAGGTAGTTCTTCAAGAAGGTAATTAACGTATCGTGATCAGTAAAGTGCAACGCATTACGTCTCATTTCCTTTACTGAGTACTGTGAGAGCGGACCAATACATAAGAGCTGATCGATCTTGTCTTTAGCATGAGCGCCAACAGCTGCGTGTAACTCAACCTCAGCATTGCCAAGTTCACCCATATCGCCAAAGACTAGCACCTTAGAGCCATTAAAGGTGCTTAAAGTATCAACTGCTGCAATTACTGCATTGTATGAGGCGTTATAAGCATCATCAATTAAAGTCAAAGAGTCATTGACCTCAATTGGGGTTAAACGTCCCTTCATATTTTGCGTATTGCTAAGACCTGCAACTACATCGCTAGCTTTAGCACCCATGACCATGGATAGTAAAGCCGCACCGGCTGCATTAATGGCGTTATGACGGCCTAAAGCATTGATGGTGATCTTCTCATCAATCTTAAAGCGCTCATCATTGCTATGCAGTCTGAAGCTTAAACCATTAGTGCTAGCCTCAATCTCACTTACCTGCATGTCTGACTCATCAGACTCGCCAAATGACAGTAAACGACCTGCCTTCATATAAGCTTCGTAGTCACGCTTCCAAGAGGCAAACCACTCGCTATCACTTGGAACAATGGCGGTTCCAGGCTCGGCATAAGGCTCTATCTGTGCACATGGCTTGTTAGAGTGCTTAGGAGCTTTTGGTGCCTTAGGAGCCTCATAGGCACTCTTGCCCATATTTCCAGAATGGAAAGGACAACCAGCAGCTGCAGCAGCTGCGGCAATACCAGCATCATCAGCACCATGAGCGCCCATGATCTTGGTTAAATCGATCTTTGGATGTCCTGCCGGCAGCATATCAGCCTTATGACCATGCACAGGGCAACCGCCCTCATGGCCACCTGGATGACCCATTGGATGACCGCCCATATGTGGGTGACCACCTGCATGAGGATGGCCACCGGCATGTTGATGACCAGCCATCTTGCTATGGTCAACTGGACAACCGCCCTCATGGCCACCTGCTTGTCCCATTGGATGACCGTCCATATGTGGGTGACCACCTGCATGTGGATAACCTGCCATCTTGCTATGGTCAACTGGGCAACCGCCCTCATGGCCAGCTGCATGTCCCATTGGATGACCGCCCATATGTGGGTGACCACCTGCATGTGGATGACCTGCCATCTTGCTATGGTCAACTGGACAACCGCCCTCATGGCCACCTGGATGTCCGCCCATATGTGGGTGACCGGTTGGATGGCCCATTGGTGGATGACCACCGCCGTGACCATGGCCCATAGGACAGCCACCACCATGTCCAGCCATATGAGGATGGCCGCCTGGGTGCCCCATTGGTGGGTGACCACCTGGGTGACCACCTCCATGGCCGTGAGGCATGCCATGGCCATGACCCATGCTCATTACTGGTGGAGTTGAAGTTGGGAAACCGCCTTTCTTTGAAAACTCAGTTGCGTGAGCTGCGGCACGAGAGATTACGTCTTCAACAGATGAAGAGCCCTTTTGATGTAAGGTACGCTCACGAGCTGCCTTAATGCCATCAACATATGCTTTAGCAGCAGCCTCAGCATCATATGGCTCATATTGCTCAGGTAGACGGTAACGATCAAAGAGGCTATCTAAGATTTCTGACTTGCCCTTATATACACCCTCACGTGAACCAAAGCCCATAATATGAGCCTCGCCTACATTGGTGATGAGTGCGTATTGAGCCTTTACAAACTCACAGGTACGCTCAATATCGCCAAGATGGCTAGCACCCTGCTCGATTACTGCAAAGTCATAAGAATCATCTAAACGACGTAAGGTTAAAGGAACACCCACATCGTTATTGAAGTTACCTTCGGTATAAAGTGTCTTACCAAGCTCGCTTAAGATTGACGCAGTCATTTCTTTAACGGTGGTCTTACCGCAAGAACCAGTAATTGCGCAGACTAATGCTTTTGCTTTGCAACGCACGATCTGGCCAGTTAAGCCTAGCAAACGTAAGGTGTCTTTACACTCTAAGACCATGACCTCATCAAGCTTTGAAGCGTCATCGCCTAATGATGCCTTAAGTTCATCCATACTACGAGATGAGGCAATAATCTTTGCGCCATTTGAAATAGCATCACCGATGAAATCGTGGGCATCAAAACGCTCACCCTTTAAAGGAACAAACAAGGTTTTATCGTTGTTAATGTCCTTTGAAGAAGTGGATACAAACTCAATTACTTGGTTTCTATCCATACCCTCTTGGGCAGCCTTTGTTCCTATGTGCAGCTCGCCTTGAGCAAGTCGCAATAACTCATGAATAGCAAAAGCAATCATATTCAATCCCTATTTGCTGCTCTCTGAAGTGCTCTTTTTAGCGCTTGGAGCTGCTTTGCGTGCAGCAGTTTTAGCTGCTGACTTTACTGAATTCTTAGAGGCACTTGCCTTAGTTACAGGCTTCTTAGCTGTAGTAGCCTTAGTGGCTGTTGTCTTCTTTGCTGCAGTTGCCTTGCTTGCAGCAGCCTTGGTAGTGGCTACCTTCTTGGCTGCAGTTGCTTTGCTTGCAGCGGTCTTGGTGGCTGGCTTCTTGGCTGCAGTTGCCTTGGTTGAAGCAGTCTTGGTGGCAGGCTTCTTGGCTGCAGTTGACTTGGTTGAAGCTGCCTTTGTGGTTGCTGGCTTCTTGGCTGCGGTAGCCTTGGTTGAAGCTGCCTTGGCTGCAGGCTTCTTGGCTGCAGTTGCCTTGGTTGAAGCGGCCTTGGCTGCAGGCTTCTTGGCTGCAGTTGCCTTGGTTGAAGCGGCCTTGGTAGCTGGCTTCTTGGCTGCAGTTGCCTTGGTTGAAGCGGCCTTGGTAGCTGGCTTCTTGGCTGCAGTTGCCTTGGTTGAAGATGCCTTGGCCTTTGCCTTAGTGACTGGCTTTTTGGACTGTTTGGCTGGCTTGTCTGAGTTGCTGTTTGTCTTGGTATCTTGCTTAATGCCTAAGAGCTCACAGCAAATCTCACGATCTGAGAAGTTGATAGTCTTATCTGGGAAGATTTGATAATCCTCATGACCCTTGCCAGCAATGACTACGCAGTCATTCTTGTTGGCATGCTCAAAAGCAAAACGAATGGCCTGATAACGGTCATGTACGATGATGACATTGCGATCTGCTCGAGATGCTGGAGGCAGCATGGCAGGAATAGCAAAGCTTTCCTTATGCGCCTCATAGTAATCAGCTCGCTCTTCTACGTTAACAATGCTCTTATCGGACTTGATACGAATGTCATCGTACTCTTCAAAGCTAAATACTTCTTTAAGCTTAGCTACAGCCTTTTCAAAGACAGAAATGGCCTTTAAGAACACGCCCTCGGAGCTAAAGCCATCGATAGCATTTTCTTGTTGATCAAACTGCTCGATGAGCTTAAAGCTGTTTTTAACCTCAGTAAGTAAGGTACCATCAATGGCGCTTTTAACCTTAGATAACTGATTTGGGCTTAAAAGACCAAGTTTGTCGGCCTTCTTAGTCACAATCAGGTCATTAACAAAGAGCTTTAAGTTATCGTAAAGATCTTCAGCCTTACGAACTGCGCCTTCAGCGGCGTTACTGTCGATCGCCATCATCATGTCATCGATAATGAGATCTAATGGCTCAGAACGTGGATTATCAGCAGTGAAAATAGCGTAATCGGAGTATACAGAGGCTTTCATGGCCATTAAAGGACGCTTGCCACTGTCACGATCGCCACCACAACCTACGATAGAGAAGATACGACCCTCACCTTGATTATGGTACTGTGCAGCCTTTAAAGCCTGTTCTACACCATCTGGAGTATGAGCATAATCAACAATCAGACGTGGTTTATCAGCGCCACTAAAGCACTCCATACGACCAGTGATTGGCTTTAACTCAGGAGTAATACGCATCAAATGCTTGATGTCGTAACCCATAGATAAAAGCACACCTAAAGCTACAGCATAGTTCTCTGCATTGAAGTAGCCGAGCAAGTTCAAATTAGTACGAGAAGTCTTCTTCTCTGAAGTGTTGATGAGTAACTCTAAAGAAGATGGCTTGAATGAAACACGCTTAATGTTAAGCATATGGCTCAAGCTCTTTGGTACATCATCAAGACCTAAGTTAACCTGATAAGCACCTGAGATGGTTTCAGCATAGCGCTTACCCACATCATTCTTGCAGTTTAAGACTAAACGAGCAGGAGGAATGGTGCGCAGGAAGTTGAGCTTAGAGCAGAAGTAATCTTCCATAGTCTCGTGATAATCAAGATGATCACGGCTAAGGTTACTAAAAGCACCAGCATAAAAAGATAGCCCTGCTACGCGACCTTCACAGTAGCCAATCGATGACACCTCAAGCACCGCATAATCAGCACCTTGCTCAACAAAGCTAGCGAGCTCACGCTGCAGAGAAATAGCATCCATGGTGGTGTTGGCTGACTTTTGGAGATTATCGACAAAACCATAACCTAAGGTGCCAAATACTGCGCACTTGTGACCACACTTATTAAGCATCTGAGCAATCAAGTTAGTAATAGTGCTCTTGCCATTAGTGCCAGTAACACCGATGAGGCGTAACTTCTCAGATGGATTACCATAGATAAAGCCAGCTAAACCTGACAGGCTCTTGCCACGAGGTAGCACAATGCGCAGCATCTTAGCCTCAGCAATGATACGAGCCTCTTCACTATCATCAGTTGCATGATAGTCGCTTACAGCTAAATCCTGATTAGACTGATACTTGTTAATGACGCAATAACCAGAGCGCTTGAGACGAGATAAAGTATCCTTAGTCTCAGTATTCGGCTCGTAATTACTAGACTTTAAAGCCTCACCTGCAGCAGCCTTGTCTGCATCGATAGTCTCTAAAGGAAAACCGCTGACTTGATCTTCAGGAGCATCAATCAAAATCGCAACTGCACCCTTTTGCTTGATCTCTTCAATGTGATCAAAAGGATTATAGTGCGCACCCTTTTTAGCGTAGTAGATGGTGCCCTTAGTGACGCGACGAGAGTCGCACTCAATACCAGTAACTACGATACGAGGTAAGAACTCGCGCACACGCTCATTGAAAACCTGAGAAATCTCCAAGTAGTCGCATACACTAGCAAGAGTACCTTCAAACTTCATACAACGATTCCAATCAATGCGCCTTTCGGCCTGCAGAAGAATAAGAACTTTAGTCCCTATCCTATTAACTACAGCTTAATTCTTTGCAAGACAAACCATAGCTTAAGTTTGCCTCATACAATCAATCCAAACTAAGTTACTAATAGCTCAGCGAGGATAATTTAAATTTGTTTTGTGCAACAGCATATTTTAACCGCTTTTGCTGCCTTATCTTCCGCTTATGCAAGCTTATCTTATAAGCGGCATAAAGACCTTGATTACTCAAGCTTTGCAAGCTCCTCTTCAGTCTTATCTGGAGGAATGTTATACAGCTGTAGAGCTTTGGTCATGATTTCATTGAATGCCATACCAGTTACGGCACCACCGAAATAACTTACTGCTTGAGGTCTAAAGACTACAATAACCAAGGCAAAACGAGGATCTGAAAGCGGTCCAAAACCTACGAATGAGGATACGTACTCATTGGCGTAGGTACCGTCACGCGCAATGTGGGCAGTACCAGTCTTGCCTGCAATGTTATAGCGGGTAATGGCAGCACGACGACCAGAGCCACGATCAACTACGCCCTTGAGCGCAGTATGCATGCGACGGATTTCAGTAATATTAGCAACCTGCTGATATTTTGGAGTTTCAACCGTTCTTAAAATACTAACTGGTACCTTGGCACCGTAATTTGCTAAGGTTGCATAAGAAGAGGCCAACTGCAGCGAAGTCACAGTTAAACCGTAACCATAAGCAAAAGTAGCCTTATCGATCTCAGACCAGAATGTGCGGTTAGCGTAGATATTGCCATTAACCTCACCAGCAAGACCTGAGTTAGTATTTGAGCCAAAGCCAAAACGCTCCAGCATGGAAATCATTGGGCCTTGACCAATACGCTGACCAATATGCGCCATACCAATATTGGAAGAATGCTCTAAGATGTCAAAGAGCTTACCGCTATCCATCTTATGGCTATCAGTAATTCTCTTGCCATTTACAACATATGGATGGGTATCAAAAGTCTCGTTCCAAGTAACCATGCCTGACTCTAAGGCGCCTAAAGCGATAATTGGCTTAATGGTAGAACCAGGCTCAAAGGTATCGGTAATGGTACGGTTACGTGCTAAAGATGCGTTAAAGACCGAACGATCATTTGGATCAAAGCTTGGGAAGTTAACCATAGCCATAACTTCACCAGTCTTAACATCCATCATGACAGCTGATGCATATTCAGCCTGAAACTTATTAACGGTCTTTTCTAATGCCTCATAGGCAAAGGTTTGCAGACGGTCATCTACGCTTAAGACAAGGTTACCACCAACTTTACCCTCTTTGACCACGCCTAAGTTTTCAATTACATGGCCTTCAAGATCTTTTTTGGCCTTAACCTTAGATGGTGATGAGGATAAGAACTCGTTAAAGCTTGCTTCAATACCATATACACCATTACCTTCACTATTAACAAAGCCAACTAAGTGGGCATTAACAGGGCCAGTTGTGTAATAACGCTGGTAGTTATCGGAGATGGTCAGACCAGGCACATCTAAACGCTCTAACTCACGAGCCTTATTGAGCATCAAGTATTGCTTTAAGCGCACATAACGACGCTCTTCATTGGAAATCTTATCAAAGAGCTCTTTAGGATCAATCTCTAAGATGGATGCGATCTTTCGCAGCAGTTCTGCGTTATGGGTAACCTTTTTGTCATTTAAGATTTTGGCATCTGCCACTACAGACTTTGAAGGCACAGAAAGAGCCAAGATCTTGCCGTTACGATCAGTAATCAGACCGCGAGCTGGCTCATTGACATAATGACGAATAGTGCGGCTTTCACCCTCTTTAATGAGACGCTCAGGATTAATGATCTGAATCCACATCAGTCGTCCCACTAACAAAGAGATGGAAGCAAATATAACTATCCAGATGATGGTGATTCTAAAAAATGTCAGCTTGTAATACTGACTACTACCCTGCTCACTACCCTCTGCAAGATCTACTTCTTTATTCAGTGCAGACACTTCGTTGCTAACGGATAGCGAATTGTTAAAAGACTGCCCCTGTCTACCTTGACGACGTGCATTTGCGCTACGGCCGCCTTTAGACAAAGCTCCAGCTTTTAATTTAGACATGAAGTTAAACAACGACATATGCTTATCCGATAAAGAAACGATTGCAATATCACACCATAAAGCAACATGCCACGTGCATCTAGGCAAAGCTTGGCAGCGCATCTAGTTTACCAAGGCTCACACAAGCATGCTAAGTTAGCATGCCTATCTTGATGGGCTAAGCTTGGCTTAGCCTAGCTAGGCTGTGCCTTGCTTGGCTCGACCTCGTTAATTGCTGCAGCACTGCGCTTAAGAACATCTTAGGCTAGCTTAATCTGCCATTAAAGTAAGCTTGGCTATAGATGACGTAAGTTGTCTATGAGTTTTAGTCCAGATAACGCACCACACTCACGTCACCCTTTATATGCATAGCGCACACACTATGGGCATGGTATATGATGAAACATGAATTATAAGGCAAAACATGCTCATAGGACGCATTACGCTAAAATTGCCCATTAGTAATACCATTTAGGCCAACATATCTGCCATTTTCAGCAGTCAAAAACCTAAACTGAGTTTAGATGACTGCTTGTGCCGCTGTGATTTTAGTAGTTTGGTTCCTGAAGGAGCAATTTACGGCTGATTTGATGGATGCTTAACGTCTTATGGTTTGAGTAACATTACTAAGCAAAAGCAATTTCACATAGCGATAGGCACAAAAAAACGCAGCGGCCATGTGGTCAACTGCGTTTTTTGCTTTATGTGCACTTTAAGGCACGCTTATTTTAAGGAGATAACCACCTCATTTTCGGTACGTGGTGAGGACATGTTCATTTGACCTGATGCCACAGTACGAATCGAGGCATGCTCAGATAAACGCTGTTTTTGCGCAATTAAGATGAGCTGCTGCTTTTCAAGCTCTTCGTTAGTAAAACGAACCTCATTGAGGCGAGCGGTTAAATCGCGAGTATCTTGCACCTGATAAACCTTAAACAAGCACAATGCACACACGGTAATAGCTAAAGAGTAAGTAAGCCAGTTATTGCCAAACTCACCAAGGAGCATTGGTAAAAGACGCTGCTCACGCTTAGTGCCGTAATCATCTGAGATGGTTAAGGTGCTGCCATAAGTGCGCTTAGTATTAGCACCCTCAACCGTCTCAAAGTCATCTTCATCCTCTACGCTAATGCTAACGCCTGATGAAGCTGCAGCTGAACTTACACGAGCACCTGAATCGGTACCGGTCATTCTAGCTTCTTCGACAATAGTGATATTGCCAGTTACAAAGTCTTCAACTTCTGCAGAGCCTGAGATCTCTTCTTCTTGAGATAAAACATTGCTCTGACGACGACGCTCTTCAATCATGCCTAAATCACGCTCGATTAAGGTGAACATGGCTGAAGAACGTTTATCTTCCTTTAAGGTTAAGATGTCAGAAACGCCAGCTGAGATACGCTCACGATTGTTTGCATAGCGCTGCTCTTGCTCAGCATCTAAAATAACGTAACCTGAGTGAGGGTCAGTATTATCGCCTAAATGGGTAATCTCAATACCATTGCCAATGGAAGAACCATCAGGAGAGAGATTGTCGATAGTGCTCTTTTGAGCATTCTCGCCATCTAAACTAATCTCATCGTCAAGCTCATCAGCTACATCATCTGTAGCTAACTTAACTTCATCGTTAGAAACAAAGTTGTCGTCTAGCTTAAAGATATTGTCATCATCATTAGCATTGAAGCTTAAGGAGCTATCTACATTCTCAAGCTTCATATCTAAAGCATCGTGGTGTGAAACGAGCTTTAAATCCTCTTCGTTTAAAGATGCATCACGCTCGTTGCCATCTGACTTTAAGAGGTTGGCAAAAGTGGAGGCAAGTGAAGAGACAGCATGGTCTGCAACTGATGATGCTGACTGAGCGATCTTACCCATGCCACTATCTACACTTGGGGCTTGAGTACGAGCACTATCAGTATAGTCCACAGATCCTAAGCTGATTAAGGATGCATTGTTATCGCTATCAACACTTGAACCTAATGAGAAGAGCTCATTATCATCAAGACGATCACGATTATGATGCATGAAGTTATTCATCTATTAATCCCCAGCTGCCAAACGCTCGGCTACACGTAAAGTTGCACTACGCGAACGCACGTTTAGAGCAAGTTCTTCTGGTGAAGCTTTAATTGCATGACCCACTGTATCTAAGGTGGCAGTCTGTCTGCGTAAACGATCTAGCTCAGCACTAGTTAAAGGAACTGATGATGGCACCTTTTCACCTTCACTTTCCTCTCTAAAGAAGGTCTTAACAATACGATCTTCAAGAGAGTGGAAAGAGATCACACACAGGCGTCCTTGAGGAGCTAACACTCCAATTGCGGACTTTAGTGCCTGCTTTAACTCATCAAGTTCTGAGTTGACCTCAATACGCAATGCCTGGAAACAGCGAGTTGCTTTGTGCTTTGGTGTTGGCTTGCCTGGAATGGCTGCTGCAATCACCGCAGCTAAATCTTTAGTATTGGTAAATGGCTGCTCTTCACGGCGACGGACGATGGCGCGAGCTACCTTGGTAGCAAAGCGCTCTTCACCATATACCTTGAAGATGTAGCTCAGCTGCTTTTCGTCATATTCAGAGATTACGCTCTGAGCAGACTTAGGAGCAGATTGATCCATACGCATATCTAAAGGGCCTTCCTTATCAAAAGAAAAACCTCTTTGACCATCATCTAGCTGTGGCGAGGAAACACCGATATCAAGCAAAATACCATCGATTTTGCCGACTAAATCTAGCTCCTCACAAACATCGGCTAAACGAGAGAATGGAGTATGGATAATTGAAAAACGTGGATCTTCTTTTTCAAGCTCACGACCAACTGCAACTGCAGTTAAATCACGATCAAGACCAATGAGTCGGCCATTTGGGCCGAGCTTTGAGAGGATCTGTCTTGAGTGACCACCACGACCAAAAGTGCCATCAATATAAACACCATCGGCCTTGATATTCAGTCCGTCCATGCACTCATGTAGCAAAACGGGAATATGGGTCAAAGCAGACATCCCAAAGTATCCTTCTAGAACTTATAAAAATAGCTACGCATAGGCTCAAGATTTTTAGTGACAATGACTAAATGAGCAAACAAACAAGAACAAGGCAGCACTCAAATGTTGCTGATTAAGATGAGGGGCAATAAGACGGAGCTATTACTCACAAGATAGGCAAGCAAGCTTGATCATCCATTCATCTTGGGACACTTGTACTTGCTTAAGCACGTATGAAGTCATGGCAACTAACGAAGAGTATGTAAGGTAATGTTGTAGCGTTTACTAAGGCATAAATTTAGGTCCAACTTTAATGACCTTCAATCTACTCCATATACCTTGAGTGCTGCTTAAGATCTCAGCGTGAAAAGATCACCGTTTTTATCTACTTAAATACAGCGTTACATGATGTCTGATCTTATAAGATCGTCAGATCAGACTCTCTCCTAAGATTGAGCCAATACGGAACTAGCCGTCAGAGCGGTTGCACACCACTCAATATTCAAATTATGTTTAAACAAGCAAACGAGAGCCGCGATCGCTTATATAAGCGCTGCGTGATCTTATAGGATAATTGCACTTTTCCTTAAAGATCCATGCTTAGTATGAGTATCTTTTAAAACTAGGCATACTCTAATGAAGCATTTTAATTGATGCGCGTACTTAACTCAATGAAAAGAGACCTAAACATGCATGCAATATCTAGATTTCTTGGTACCTAGGCATACCATTTTGAAGCTGATGAGCGAGATAACCTTTCACTCGCCCACTTTCCTAGATACACCATAGAGACCAAATGCACTAGTTTATTTTTGATGTTACTTTCATAACAAAGGCATATTTGACGCGAATTAATCTTTAATTACGCCATCTTTGACTGAGCGCAAATTGATCAAATATCTCTTTCATAGATACATTGCGATTGTTTATTTAACAACCAATTTTAGAATCAATAGGTTATTTCTAAGCCATAAAACTTTTTTTCAAAAACCATGATCTCGTCACAAAAAAATTTTATAAATTGCCCTGTTTAAGATCGTAGATCGCCAAACTATCAACCACTGTTTCCCAATCAAGATCGTAGATCGCCAAACTATTAACCACTGTTTCCCAATCAAGATCGTAGATCGCCAAACTATTAAGCACTGTTTCCCAATCAAGATCTTAGATAACCAAATACAAACCTACACCTAAGAGACGATCCTTTAGTAAAAAAGATCATACTTACAGCTAAGCAGCATCTCTGATCTCAACATAAACTGTGGCGATCTTATCCATCAAAAGATCAGAGCCGATAGCAAAGATAAGATCTTGCGATCTCAAATTATTAAGTTCTTAAAAAGTCAAATCACTTTCACTCAACTTCTTATGCCTTTACCCATGATCTCTGCATGTACCCCATACTTATAAAACAATCTCTATCGATCATCATAGGCCTAATGAGGTTGAATTTTCCGAGCTATTTTTAGGCATAAAAAAAGGCAAATGGTTGCTACAAAATGTAGCCCTCATTTGCCTTTGTAAGCGCTCATTAATCGCGCCTGATTATGCTGTTGCTAAGGAATAACCTAGCTTAAGCGATAAAGTCTGAATTACTTCTTCTCAACTAAGTTAAAGAACTGCAGACCAATTGGGTGAGTGAACTTACCTGAAATGTTTGGACGGTGAGCAGCTAAAGTCTTAGCGTGGGAGATAGTTAAGATAGGTAAATCCTCGTTTAAGATCTCAGCAGCACGCTTGTATAACTTAACGCGATCCTCACCATCAGCAACATGAGTTGCATCCTTGATTAAGGTATTGAACTCTTCGTTAACCCATAAGCCCTGGTTAGAGATTGGATCGCTTGAAGAGAAGATATTGATGAAGTTATCAGGATCACCATTGTCACCAATCCAACCGATGAAGGTGAGATCCCACTTGTCGGTTAAGAGCTTGGACTTGAAGGTTGACCAGTCGTAAACGTCGATCTTAGCCTTAACGCCAACCTTAGCTAAATAAGCCTGAACAGCCTCAGCTAATACCTGACCACCAACAGTGTTGTAGATACGGGAGTTGGAGTAGGCAAGAATGGTCAGCTCCTTGATGCCCTTTTCTGCAAAGAACTTCTTAGCAGCTTCTGGGTTGTACTCAGCCCCCTTTAAGTTAGGGTCGTAACCTGCCATGAATGTTGGGAAGTATGAAGGAGCGTAAGTAGCGTAACCCTTGTATAAGGACTCTACCATCTCAGGAACATTGATAGCCTGAGAAATAGCCTTACGTACAGCTAAATCCTGAGTTAAATAACCATCACGGCAGTTGTATACCATGTAGTTAGTGTTATTACCCTCAGCCTCAAACACGACGTTGCCGCCCTGCTTAATTTGGTCGATAACGTTAGCATCGATACCGTTGATGATGTCAGCCTCACCGTTGTTTAAAGCAACTACACGAGCAGAGGTTTCCTTCATAATGCGGTAGATAACGTTCTGCACTGGTGGCTTGGCACCCCAATAATCTTCATTGGTAGTTAAGATCAGCTGCTGACCCTTATCCCAAGCAACTAACTTGTATGGACCAGTACCAGCTGGGTTCTCCATTAAGTTATTGTTGTGCTTCTTTAAAGCGGTTGGGGAAGCGATTGGAGCAGCAAAGCACATGGCCATGTTGCGCAGGAATGGAGTGGAGCTCTCAGCAAGAGTTACCTTAACGGTGTACTTGTCGACAACTTCAGTGCTCTTTACACCAGCAAATACCAGTGGAGCATATGACATCTTAGGAACTAAGTTCTCTGGGCTCTGACGATCGAAGTTGAACTTAACGGCCTCAGCATCAAACTCAGTGCCATCGTGGAACTTAACGCCCTGACGGAGTTTGAAAGTGTATACAGTGCCGTCCTCAGAGATAGTCCAGCTCTCTGCCAAGCATGGCTCGATCTCGGTATTGTCAGCTTTGAACTTTAAGAGTGACTCGTAAAGGTTAGCATTGATGTTGCCAGAATCATTATCGTCAACTAATGCTGGATCAAGACCTAAAGGCTCAGTAGATGTGGCAAAGAACACATTGTCCTGTGGCTTACGTGACAGTGGAGCGGCATCAACAGCTGATAAAGAAGTAGCTCCGAATACAACAGCTAAGGCAGCTGAAAGAAGAGTCTTTTTACTTAAGAACTTCATAAAAACTTCCTAATACGGACTGTAGATATCAATCCGCTTATAATTCCACATGCATGCGCGTGCATACATACCCAAAAACACAGTCATCAAGACTGATGTATGACGGATCGTTTTGTACAAATCATTACTCTGTTTAAGTTACAAGCTCATCAATGGCATCGACATGTTGCTCAAAACATTAAGACATTTTGATCTGTATAAAGTTAAGACCCTCAACTTGTTGTCCCACGCTACAGTCAAACTGCAGATATGTGAACGTTAAGATGTGTACACATTTTCAGTTAAGCATAAGCAAAAGACAAGTTTATGCACCATGATGTAGGTTATCTGTGCATTATTTTGGGGCATATATGCTCTTTTCTGTACATATTGTATCTAGTAGGCACATTACAGGATATTTGATACTAATCCACCGTCACTACCACAGCTACACAATAGCTCTAAAGATAGTTAGCAAATAAATCTCTAGCGTTAGCAATGAAAGCACGTAAGTCAGTTCATTATAAGCATGTGACTATGAGCGAGTTATCAAGTCTCGCTTACGCCGAAAGCCCGCTGCAATCTAAAGTGGGCTTTTTTTTTGAATTACGCATCACTACAGCACCTCTTACTCACAGCGCCCGCACATCGACCTTAAAGCACACATCAGCTGCAAAACAAGTATCGCTAATCAAATCCCTTGTATGCTTGCATTATTCTTTACTAAAGAAGATCGCCTGTTAGATCCCATACTTGCAAACTAAACGCAGGCATCTTTAGAAAGCCTCTCCTTACAAGCAGATAAGTTTTTCATCTTCACATCAGCGTGCCAAGTGAGTCTTACATATCTTGTTCCAAGCTGATATTTACGCCATTTTGATAGACTGAGCCACTTTGTTACTTACCTTTCTTTCACATAAATAAATAACTAATTAACAAAAAAGTGTGATCTTGCTAAGTATTTGCTAAGAAAGACACTATAAGATTAATCATGTGCCGAATGATGATCATATCCGCAGTTTTGAATCACAGTGCCCTGCAGAGCACCTTGCCTAGTAAGCTTAAGGCAATTCAAAACATAGCTTTATGTAGCCTTATATTAGACATTGCTCTAAGCACATAGAGTAAAGAAGTCCAAGACTACATTTACTAAGGTACACGTTAGGTATAAGTTGAGTTCTTAGTAGTCGTTTAGCACCTAAATATGACTACAAGGTCAAGTCATTTACTCTACTTATGCCCAAGAAAATATTGTTATCCAAAAGCCTATGCTGATGGCTAACAACACTGATTTATCACAGCTATCAACAGTGTTTTGGCCAGTGATCTCAAGAGTTATATTTAATGCCTTTATCTTCTTGAGTTCAGTGCCCAATACTCTGCTTGATAGTGCTATCAGTTTGCGGGAAATTAAAAATGAAGTCTTTAAAGTTATCTGCTGCTGCCATCGCTCTTGCTGGCCTTACCTTAGTCGCTTCTTCTGTTAACACTGCTTTTGCTGCAGATGCGCGTCCTTTAATCAGCGCTATGGAGAATGCCCAAGGCGAGCCTTCATTAGCTCCAATGTTAAAGAACGTTATCCCTGCAGTGGTGAACATCTCCGTAAAGGGTACCAAACAGGTTACTCCTATGTTTGATATCCCTGAGGAGTTCCGCTTCATGTTCCCTCAGTTTAACAATCAGAACCGTCAAAGAGAGTTCCGTGCTTTAGGCTCTGGTGTAATCATTGATGCCAAGGAAGGCTATATTGTTACCAACCATCACGTGGTTGACGATGCCTCAGAGATTCGTGTAGCTCTGTCCGATGGTCGTGAGTACGATGCCAAGAAAATCGGCTCTGATCCTCACACTGACTTAGCTCTGTTAAAGCTTAAAGATTTTGAAAACCTAACTGCCCTGCCTTTTGAGGCCAATGGCAATATGGAAGTTGGTGACTTCGTAGTTGCAATTGGTAATCCATTTGGCCTTGGTCAGACTGTGACATCAGGTATTGTCTCAGCTTTAGGCCGTACTGGTCTGAACATTGAAAACATCGAGAACTTCATTCAGACTGACGCTGCTATTAACTCAGGTAACTCTGGTGGTGCCTTAGTAAACCTAAGAGGCGAGTTAGTGGGTATTAATACCGCCATCTTAGGCCCTAATGGAGGAAACATCGGTATTGGTTTTGCCATTCCTGTAGATATGGTTAAGACTGTTATCGATCAGCTTAAGAACTACGGTGAAGTACGTCGTGGCACCTTAGGCGTTATTGGTACTGAGCTGACCCCAGATTTAGCAGAAAACTTCGGTTACAAGGGTAAGGCTGGTGCATTTGTTAACGAGGTTGTGGCCGATGGTGCTGCTGCTAAGGCTGGCATTAAGGCAGGCGATATCATCACCTCTGTAAACGGCAAGAAGATTAAGTCATTTGGTGAGCTCAGAGCCATTATCGCAACTATCGGTGCTAACAGCAGTGTTACTATTGGTCTCTTCCGTGATGGCAAGGAACTCACTGTAACTGCTAAGCTTCAAGAGCCAGATGAGATCAAGGGTTCAGATGCAGGTAAGCTCTCTACCTTCTTTGAGGGTGCTACTTTAAGCAACCACGATGGTGGTGGCGTTGAGGTAACTGAGGTGCAGCCACGTTCTGCAGCTGCTCAGTACGGTCTGCGCAAGGGTGATGTTATTACCTCTGTAAACCGCGATGCTGTTAAGAACATCAATGATCTCAAGCAGAAGATGGGCAAGTCTAAGGGCAAGTCAACCGCCTTACGCATCGAGCGTGGTGATCAGGCTATCTACGTAACAATCCGTGGCTAATCTTTTAGCATAGTTACTCGTTCTCATAGAGCATGCTCATAAGAAGCCACACATGAGGTTGATTATGGGCATAATCTAACATAGCTATATTGGCACAAACGATTTTCTGTACTTAACAGTTCTTCTAATACACAAAATCTTACTCAAATAAAGCCGGGCTCATATCCCGGCTTTTTCGTTTTTAAGGCATATGCCCTATCTTATGTCATTCATAAAAGGCATCTTGCTTAGCTTTTTTAGCTAAGTGCAGTGTGCCTATTAATAGCATCTCAAGCTTGCAATAAGATCTTTAACAATATGCTTGCTTAGTTTTTGCATCTCTCTGGCATAATAGTTTGCAGGGCGTCAAATTATTGTTTTGGCACTGCTAGTGAACATAATGTAACTATCAAGATAGTTGGTTTCATCTTATAGGGACTTTTCTATGAGTAATAAGGTCAACTTTTATAAAAGACCTTGGTTCAAACTTGGACTAATCCCTATCGTATTGGGACTAATTGCTGCTGGAGTTGTAGTCAAAGTCCAACCTGAACTCGGTGAGTCTTTTGGTAATAATATCTATAACTCTGGACGAGATATTAAGTCTTTTTCCTATGCTGTTGGCCGTGCCTCACATAGTGTTGTGAACATCTATGTCTCTAAGCTCAACCATGACTATACCGGTATAGATAAGAACCGTGGCGAAATCACCACTTCTGCCTCTGGCGTGATTATGTCTTCAAACGGCTATATCGTCACTAACTATCATGTCATCCCATCGTTAAACGAGCCTAATCATGCTCTATGGGCTCAAACATCCGATGGCAAGCTCCATCAGGCCTTTATTGTAGGTTTTGATCGACGTACTGACATTGCGATCTTAAAGATCAATGCCCACAATCTCACTCCAATAGAAATTAATAACAAATACAAGCCAGCCGTTGGCGATATTGTTCTAGCTATTGGTAATCCAAATAATCTAGGTCTTACTGTAACTCACGGTATTATTTCCGCTACTGCGCGTACTGGATCAGGTCTGTTAACTCGTGAGCGTATGAATATTCGCGAGGGGCTACAAGACTTAATTCAGACTGATGCTCCAATCAACAGCGGCAACTCAGGTGGTGCTCTCGTTAATACCAATGGCGATCTTGTGGGCATCAACACTGCTGCAATTGAGTCTTCTCGTTTTGGCACCTATGGTATTGGCTTTGCCGTTCCTACAGCCCTTGTAGTACGAGTAATGAATGAAATCATTCAACATGGTCGTGTTATTCGTGGCTATCTTGGCATTAGTGATGAGAACGATAACCTGATTGCAGATAACAGCATAAAAGGCGTACTCGTTCGCTATATCGATCCACTAGGCCCTGCTGCTTTTTCAAATATTCGTATTGGCGATATTGTGGTAGCCGTGGACGGTAAAGAGATCGTTAACGTGCGAGCTTTGATCGACGTGATCTCAAAAACTAAACCAGGCACACAGTTAGTTCTTACCGTTGATCGCAATGGTCGTCGCATTGATGCCCCTGTAACTGTGGCAGAAGATCGCCCTTACGTTAACTAAAAAGCTTTAGATCCATTACCTTAGCAATGCATCATCCTACAAAGCATACTCACCACTACATGATCAAGGAGCAGCTTGCATGCATGTAGCGTTATACAGCATAGGCGTTTGCAACCAAAGCTTTTGAAGATCAGGTATTGGCATCCCATACGTCTACAGCACTAGCATTTGCTTCCTAAGCGCAGCATTCCAAGCTTTTGCAACACTGGTATTTCATCATCAGTATTTGCATCCTTAGCGTTTGCAGGTGCAAGGACATATGCCTAAATTGCATGCTGTATGGTGAGTAAGTTTGGTTTTGATTGTGCTGTAAAGATACTTACAAGGTAATAGAGAATGGCGCGAAGCCTCATAAGAAGAGCGCAAGGCTCTTTTAGGAAAGTAGTGAGTTGACCTATAAGCCGGGTTCTGTTCTCTTGCGAGTGGCAATCATTCCTCTAGGCTTAAGCTCGCGCTTAAGCTCCAGCAATCTACCCGCTTCCCAGCGCGGACCACGCCCTATGGAAGACTATTTGATCTTGCTCCGGGTGGAGTTTACCGTGCCGTTAACTATTGCTAGCAACGCGGTGCGCTCTTACCGCACCCTTTCACCCTTACCTGAGCCCTAAGGCCATCGGCGGTCTGCTCTCTGTTGCACTGGTCGTGGACTCGCGCCCCCCAGATGTTATCTGGCACCCTGTCCTATGGAGCCCGGACTTTCCTCCCCCAAAACCGTATGCCTTAGCGCACGTGTTCTAGCAGCGATTGCCCAGTCAACTCGCGGGCGATTATAGCATAACGCGCTTGTCTGTCTATATAAACAGCTGCAAAAAAAAGCCTTTCACTCTATAGGCTAAAAGCCATAAACATGCACTTTGCCACCACACAGATCAAATACACTCATCGCGTGAGTTTATCTAGGCTATGTACTTGATGATGGATGCACTCGTAGCTTGATTTTATCTAGGCTATGTCCTTGATGATGGAATGGACTCGTAGCTTGATTTTATCTAGGCTATGTCCTTGATGATGGAATGGACCCGTAGCTTGATTTTATCTAGGCTATGTCCTTGATATTGATAGAGAACATACTGTCTGCAACATTGTCAGCATCTGGGCTGAGATTAGAGAGCATAAAGTAGAATACCTTGGAGTGGTTATACATATTCAAATGACAGATCTCATGCATAATCACTGCTGCAGTTAGGTTGAACGGGTACATAGACAAATGAGGATTGAGTCTAATCTCAGGTGTCTGTCCTCTTCTAGTTCGACACTGTCCTAGTGGTCGCATACGCATGATATGAAGCTTACCTACCCACTCAATTGGCTTTAACTGATAGTGTCTAGCTGTGTGGTTATAGACGCTAATGTAGAAAGGATGAATGCAATCTAAAAATTTTGCAGAAACCTTATACATCTCGTTTTGGATAAACTTCTCGATCATGGCTTTGACATTGTCAGTATTATTCTTATCTTTGACGACAATGCGTAAGATGCCTGGCTTTACCAAGGTCTTATGAAAATAACGATCGCGTGGAGCATTACGACGACGATAGAGAATATCACCTGCGATCTTGGCTACATAAGTTTCATTTGCCTGACCTAGAGCAACGCTTTGCGACATGGAGTACATGAGATTAGCGGTATGAGGAGTATCAGGTAAATAAGCAATAATGGCAGTAGAAGGATCGACTTCCTTACCATCTGTAGTAACAAAGGTCAGCTCAAGATCTTTTAGCGCCAATGGAAAATCATCTACAGGGCTAGCTGATTGTGTCAGCGCAGTTCGTGTTAGCTCTTGCTCGGCTAGCGCGTTAGCATCTTGATGCTTAATGGTTGCAGTCTTAATTAGACCATGAAGTCTGCCGCTCTTATAAAAAGCTAATTGCTCAGCCAACTCCATAATCAAATCCTTACGGCACATGGATATGTAATCCTTGTACTCAGGATAGAAAAGGAAGGTTGGCATCTTCTTATGCTTAATATGCAAAGATCGCGCTTTAGCAACCTCATCTAAGGCTGCCTGACTGTGCGCCTGCAAAATACTTACAGGAGGCTGATCAGTGCGCACATCCTCTAATTTGATGAAGTTTTCATACAGATCGTAATTGACCTTAGCCTCATGCTTAGCATCATTTACATGATCCCTAGCGTGTGCATCTTTATCTGCCTGTAGTGAACTTGAGTCGTGCTTAGAAGTCTGCTTTGGATCGTCAGTAGCTTTAAAGTTGTTATGAGGCTGCAGAGGATCGAATGCATAAACTCCTGTTTTATGGCCAATTGAGCCTTTTAAAACAGTACGAATACATGAGGCAGAAGCCATCTCACAACGGCCGATAATATCGTTGATGATCTCTGGTTCGTAATGTTCTGGACTAATCAGATCAGTAAAGCGACGAATTACATTCTCAAGGACGGTACGCTCAGTAGCACTGAGCATGCGTGAACCAAAGAATTGCTTGCGTGATAAGAGATTATCCTGAGTTAACTGCATCATGCAGGCAAAGGCATCTAAATAATAATTGCCCGTATTCGGAGCCCTATCTCTTAAAGCTGTGTCATGTGCTAGCTTTGGATGGATATGACGCATGGAGGCAACCTCATCTGAGTTACTGCCGCCATACTTAGTACGGTCATATTCAAAAGCATTAATATCATCAAAGAGGCTCTGTTTAGGCATGATGAGACGACCTTGATTGAAGATCGGCATAGCCTTAAGCGCATTGGTGTTGATATAGCCATTAGCACAGAGCTTGGCAGCTTTTGCGCCAAAGCGTGAGCTGCCTTTTGGCACTAGGGTAGGGATAAGCTGTTTTGGTCTAGTGATACCAATACTATTATGTGGTTCATCCTCGACGACCAAGATAAGATATGGCTGCCCCCAGACATAGACCAGATCATTGGTACGAAAGGTACGCTTTTTCTGGCAATGAAACGAGACCTGATCGTAAGAGCTAGTCATGGACTCAAGATGCTCTTTACACCAGTTATAGTGGCCACGGATCATCTCGCGTATATCCACCCAACGATAAGTTGGATTGGTCTTCATGACAACATAGCCAGAAGTATCGATGACAAGCTTGAGCTTGCGCAGATTACGATTAGTCTTAACCCGAAACTCGATATCTCTAAAATAAAAGCGCTCTAGAGGATATTGAGAATATGACTGTCTTAAAAAAGGTGCTTTTACAGTGCTCAAGTCAATGCAGTCAGTGTTCAGATCATCAAGCTGTTTTGCTTCTGCTATTTGTTTCATAACACCATCTATACCTGACTGAGCAGGACTACACAAAACTTAAGCGCTACCTTAGTACACTAGATTTCAAATACAGCTTTTGTATTAGCTGCGATCTTTGAGGGTTAAGGCATAGTCGTAAAGGCGATTCTTACTCTCACCAGTAAGATCAGAGACGATTTGACAAGCTTCCTTAACCTTTAGACTAGAAATCATCTTTTCAAGAGCAGCTTTAGCTTTAGCTGAGATCTCATCGCTATTATCTTTTGCCTCATATGGGCCAACGATGAGCACAAACTCACCACGAATCTCATCTTCATGCGCTTTAAAGTGCTCGATAAGATCGGTAACTTTCATACGATAGATAGTCTCAAAGGTCTTAGTCATCTCACGACACAAAGCGACCTTACGATCTGCATCCATAAGAGCTATCTTATTTAGTGTATTGATGATACGACGTGGGCTTTCATAAAAGACCACTGGATACGGTGCAGTTCTAATAGACTCAAGCTTATCGGTAAGCTCCTTATCTTTTACAGGTAAGAAACCAGAGAAGAAGAATCTGTCTGTAGGCATAGCCGAAGCGCATAAGGCGGTGATCGCAGCACAAGGGCCTGGCAGAGGAAAGACTTTAACGCCTCGCTCTACTAAGGATGACACTAGCTTATAGCCAGGATCTGAGATCATTGGGGTGCCAGCATCAGAGATCAAAGCTACAATACCGCCTGACTCAGTTTCTTTTGCAATAATCTCGGTACGCTCAGCTTCATTATGATCATTACAAGAGATCATTTTGACCGAACCAATACCGAGCTTATCGAGCAAAATACGTGAATGCCTAGTATCCTCAGCGGCGATCAGGGTAGCTGCTTTTAACACTTCAACAGCACGAAAAGTAATATCACTTAGATTGCCAATCGGTGTTGGCACAATATACAGTGCACTTTCAATCATAACCCTGTCCTAATCACTCTTGGTCACAGCTAGTAAGCTTATTTACCTAAAAAGGCATCATAAGCACCTGACTAATAAGATGCTATCTAAGAGATTAGCCTCAAAGCAGCTCAAATTGCGTCATGATCTTAACCTATTTCACATAGATTGCCTTAACAAGTGAGATCAAAACTCTAAACTTAGATAAATAAGGGCTTATGCAGCATACAAAAGTTTGTGTTTTTCAAGATCGCAACCAAGAAGAAACTGTTGTTAAGTTAGGTAATCATTCATCATAGCGCCCGCACCCAAGGTACTACAAAAACTAGCTGCAGCAAGCTGCAACGCGCTGCGATAAACCTCAGTTACATGAATCATATGGCGTCTTGTTAGTATGATTGTGGAGGCAAAGATTGGTCAAAGTATTGTCATCTTTTCCACATATAACGATAACTGTCAGTGATCTAACTACTTACACCTTAACTCAAATAATCACTTATGATTTATTGCGATCTCAATGTCAAAGAATGCTCAATCACTAAGATTTAGCAACTTTTGCATGGCTGGTGCACGCTGGTGCAAGTAAATAATGTGATACATACTGTATTTTTACAAAACATTCATGGACGCTCTTTACGCACCTGTGTGCAAGTAGAGGCCTACAAGAGTTAAGCTAACGATAGCTTTAACCACATCAAATGTCCTTAAAGTTGTGCGCAAAGGCATTAAATATAAAGATAACCTTGTTTAGGTTATCTTGGCGCTTTTCAATGTGTTAAGTACCTTTTAGTAAAGTTTTTGGTGATGAGAGCAAAACTTTTACATTGGCGGCCTGAATCTTGCGAGAACTTGCAAAACTCTTAAGTACACCTCTAAATTAAACACTAATGCGTTATATTAGATTTTGTACTTTGCTGTTGCATCTAGCGCACTAAAAGCTCAGCCTAGTATCCAGTTAGCTATGTATAGTTGACTCAACTTTGTTATGCAGTGTTACGAAATTTTATTTAGTAATACTCACTACTTAGTTTTAAGTCACTACACATAATGTCTTTGGCATCGTTTCTAGGCCATTGTATATATGCAAGCAGTTAGTGCTTTTTCAGCGTAGATGGCTTATGAGTCAAGCAAACATAGGGAATTTGCTTACTTTAAAGACAGTTAAGAGCATCTTGAGTTTTAAGATGCATTCGAGTTTGTGAACGAGCAGTTAATAGCAATAGGCTTAAAGTGACCATATAGGCGAGCTTAAGAAAAGATCACTTGCTAATGCTCATACGTATGACCTTGTGCACTATGGAGTCCTACACAGTTGCCAAGTGTACGTATGCTCTGAAGTTTAAGATATTCATCTATCTTTAGAGAGCTATTTTTTTTATTCAAGTCTCACTACCGTGGCAACACACGAGTCTTAGCAATTAGCTGTGGATAGCAGAGACTTATTGTGGCACTGGGAAAATTTCAGGCATGGATGATAATTACGACAGCGAAAACCTAGTAAACACCTCCACAGGAAAACCTCGCGGCAAAGTAACAGTATCTTTGCTAGCAGAGATGAGTGGCGTCTCACGTGCAACAGTATCCCGTGTACTCAATGAACATGAAAGCGTTAACGAAGAAGCACGTGCTAAGGTCTTAGCTGCGATTAAGGCAACAGGTTATAGTAAGCATCGCACTCAAATAAAGATCTCTCTTCGCTTTACTAAGGTCACCATTATGTGTGACGAACACGGCAGCGCCTTTGAAGGAAGCTACTTTGATACCGTGCTACGCTGCTTACATGAAGAGGGTCAACGTCTAGGTATTCAATGTGAGTTCATTGGCAGAGATCAGATGTCTGTGCCTAGCCGTTTGAGCGCCATCCTTGCTGGATCCGAGGCCATAATTATTCTTGGTTCAGATAGCCCTGAAATCTTGCATCTCGTCAAGCGCTTTAAGATGCCAACCGTTCTTATTAATGGCATCGATCCAAGCATGAAGATCTGTACCATTTCTCCTGATGCCGAGATCTCTTTTTATAACATCGCTAACTATCTGATGGATCATGGCCATCAGCGTGTCGCTCTGCTTACAGCACATGTCAAACACACTATGTGGGAGCGCACCTCAGGCTTTGTTAGAGCCTTTAAGCTCAGAGGCATCCCTTTTGATATGAACCGTCAAGTGATTGATCTTTGTGATATTGCTAATGTCGCTGATCCTTCTGGACAGACTTTAGAACTATTACAGACACGTCGCTATGGCACTGACTTCTGCGCTGCTAGACTGCTACCATATCTTATCGATCACAGCTATTTTGATGGTTATAGTGCAGTTGCTTGTATCTGCGATAGCACTGCTATGAGTCTCATTCGCGCCTTAAAAGAGCGTGGCATTAGCGTACCTCATGACATCTCAGTTACTGGTTATGATGACATCTCGCTTGCAAGCATGATGACTCCTGCACTTACTACTGTAAATCCTGACTACAAGAACTTAGCTAAGGCAGCTTTCAATAATCTCATTCGTATTGCAGGTGGTAGCGTACCAATGATCATCCGCGCTAACACAGCTACATCTATTATTGAACGCGGCTCTGTAGCCACTATCCGTCGCGCCTCCCCATCTGTTCATCCTAAAGCTTTTGAAGTAGAACAAGACGCGATCTAAGATTCAAATATCCATCTCATGCCCTGTGGCCTTACCTTGACCATAGGGCAATGCCCACCTAAACACCTACTTGTTCACATTAGCCCCATGATCTTTTTGTCTTAACAGGCGCAAAGCGATCTGTCTCTTTGTATATATTTGTCTATTTTTCTGGGTGCATAAAAAGTTTCATCAAGGATGAGATCTTGGCAAATATGGATTCGATCGGATCAATGGTGTGACGAAGTTAATCGTATTCATTAGATCGGGTATGTTAGCTAAGTTTCGTGTGCTATTATGCTCTGATTGTTACTTATCAGAAAAAAGCCGTAGTACAACTGCCTAAAGCCATTAATTTAGAGCAAGATAAGCAACAACTTTTGGTTTTAACGATGGTTCACATATCGTTAGGCTAAGTACACTTTAGCCTAGAGATCACGGCGATCTTGATACTTTTAGATCTTATGTGTGAATCATTGAACTTTGCAGGATAACATCGTGTCAGCCCAATCATTTACCGCTCGTCTTAAACTTAGCGCTATTGCTGTGGCTTTAACTTTGAGCCTCGGTGCATGTACCTCTACTACCGATAAGGCAGAATCAGGTATCACAACTCAGCAGGCATTTAGTGCGCTTACACTGTCACAAGCAGAGTATGAGCGTATGTTGTCAGATGCCGACAATGATTCACGCTTCCCTGCGATGATCCTGCTTGCACGTAGTGCAATTGCAGCACGTGACTACACCACCGCATCTGGCTTAATTAGCAATATGCAAAGTGAAGCGATCACCCCGCTGCAAAGGGATGAGTCTTTAATCATTGAAGGTCTGCTCTATTCAAGCCAGAACCGCAATACTGATGCACTGTTTGCTATTAACAAGATCAATGTAGCCACTCTGCCAAACGCAGTAGCCTCTTTTTACTATCAAGTAGCTACTCGTATTGAGACCAACCTCTTTAACGAGAGCAAGAGCTCTTCACACATGTTAAAGGCAACTGAGTACCGCATTGCTCTGTTAAATCTCATCAACCCTGATGCCAAGCAAAAGGTTGCACTGCAAGCGGTAGATGCTCTGCAATTACTCCCTGCTTCAGAGCTAACTGTACAGCTCAATAAGAGCACTGATCCTGTAATGCAAGGCTTCTTTGATTTTGCGCTGCTTGACTCCTCTAACAGTGAGGCGATTAAACAGCAGTTAGTTAAGTCATGGATCAGCAAGTATGGTAGCAAGCACCCATTATCTTTTGCCGCCGAGCAAATGGCTAACAAGGGTGAAGTAAGCAAATCTGACGATCCTATGGCTGCCCCTAGCGCTGTCTCCTTAAAGGAGGGCGATAAGCTTGCTGTATTACTGCCTTTATCAGGCCGCTTTGCTGCATCTGTTGGTGAGCCTGCTCGTTTAGGTATCTTAGCTGCTCTTCAAGATCGCAATAGCCGTCTTAAGGTAACCTTCTACGATACCAACCGTTTCTCCATGCAGGAGATTGCTTCATCATTAGGTCAAAACGGCACCAACTACATTATTGGCCCTATCTTAAAGCCTGAGGTTGATGCTTTACTTGAGACTAAGATCTCTCTGCCTGCAATCGTTTTCAATCAACCTGCTACTCATCGTGAGGGCATGTACTACTTTAACTTAGGCCCAGATTACGAAGGTGCCTTAGCTGCATCTAAGATCTACCATGATGGTCATAGCCGTCCTGTAGTCATCGCCCCTGAGAGCACCCGTGGACAACGTGCAGTAGCTGGCTTTAATGAAGTATGGCAAGTTGCCTCTAGCAAATCTGCAGTAGCTTGTCGCTATCAGGATATCAACAATATCCAAATGGCTTTAGCTACCTGCCCTTTGAATAATGCTGACTCTGTATACATCAACGCCACTGCATCTGATGTAATTAAGGTACGTCCATCCATTCCTGATAATACCCCAGTTTACTTAACTGACCGCAGTTTCACTGGCGTAAACCACAGCGCCTCTGAAATCGCGCTTGCTGGTGCTTACTTAGGTGATATGCCTTGGCTGCTTACCGATAGCGTCTTAAAGTCAGATCTGACTGCAACTCTGCCACAAGCTGACAGCCAGGTTCAGCGTATCTTTGCTGCAGCTTATGACTCCGTAAACTTCTCATTCAACCTTGAGAAGCTTGCCAAGGATAACAACGACGTACTCCACGGCATTACTGGTGACCTGCAAATTGGTAAAGAAGGTCTTATCGAGATGGCCCCTATGTGGGTAAAGCTCGGCACCGATCGCCAAATTAAGTAGATTCAAACTAGATCTTAAGATCTTGGATTTAATACACTCGAATTTAACTTCCTAGTCTATAGACTAGGAGTGATACAAGTCGGCCTCATGGCCGACTTTGTTTTTATAGGCCATACAAACGTTTAATTTGTGCAAGCCCATGCTCAAAGAGCGCCGCCTCCTAAGCTCAACAAGCGCTTTTTAGCGCCAGCACTTTTGACCTTTCTATCACAAAGAGCCATTCAAGCAGCAACGCACCTACAGCCGCTTCATCGTAGCTACGTGGAACAATACTCCTTTCAAGAGATAATCGCATTGTGTTGGCTGCTCGTGATAAGTAAGGCAATTGAAATTAGCAAGAGTCACTTAGTCTCAAGGGCATAATTGTCGATGCAATGGAATTTTATGCCACTAAATGATTGGTGCAATTGAATTGCTGATGCAATGGATTTTTATGCCACTAAATGCTTGGCGCAATTGAATTGCTGATGCAATGGAATTTTATGCCACTAAATGCTTGGTGCAATTGAATTGCTGATGCAATTGAACACGCATTTATCGCAGTGGGGCTTATATATGCTGGATAAGATACGCACGACATGCGCACATGCGCATGTGTGGTTAAGCAAGAAAGGATTGCTCCAATGGCAATAGAGCTGTCTTTACGCCAAGGGCAATAAGCACGTGCTTGATTAGAGATCACATGCAAACTTGTCGAGAATAATACTAGCTTAGGATGGTAAAGGATGGCTTGTTCTTGTTGTCATCTTTTGCGGAGCTGCGGCCTTTGCTCTTTGCTGGCTTAGCACTGCCATCATACTCTTCGAGCACAAATTGAACGTCGCTCTTAGAGCTAAGATCCTTGTCCTCATCACCATCATCATCTTCACCGCTTTCTCGGCTTAGCGCACTAAAGGTATGCTCCATGCTCTCAAGCCAGTTAGACACTGGAATATAGATACCATTATTAGCAGTAGAGATCTCAATCATAGCCTGATATGGAATCCCCACATAACGCTCTTGACCTTTAAAGCGGGCATAGAATCGAATACCCTGCTCTCCTACTTGAAAGTCATTGATGTACTTATGGTAAATCGAAATGATGATAATGCCATTATTTACGTACTCCTGAGGCACAACAACGCCTGGAGCATTAGCATCGACAACGACACGAGGGTTGTAGTCATTGTCACGCAGCCAATCATATAAAGCATTAAAGATGTATGGACTGATACCGATCATTTGATTTTCCGCAAAAGAGCATTGATACAACTACTTGATGCATTATACCGCAATACACCTGCTACTCATTAAGCAATGCTATCTAAGCTGATAGCAAATCCTCATGAAGATAAGGCTTAATAAGTGCTAGCAGCATCTTGATCCTAATGAAGGCTCAATAGGGGGTGCTATCAGATTAAGCATATATGGGCTCTACCCAATCAAACATGCCTATGATATTGAAGTGAACACACTCCATGATAGCTAAACTTAATTAGTCATTCCTTAGCTGCAGCAAACAGCTATTGGCTATCTAAAAGCAAGGACAAATAAAATAGGCATAAAAAAACCCCAGTCTGTAAAGACAGGGGTTTTTTGTAACTCCAGGAATCGAATGACTCCTGGAGAGTACCTCCCAAGGGAGATACGATAAGTAATCCAAATTAACGCTTGGAGTACTGTGGACGCTTACGAGCCTTGTGTAAGCCGACCTTCTTACGCTCAACAGAACGTGCGTCACGGGTGACGTAGCCTGCCTTACGTAATGCAGGACGGAAGCTCTCGTCGTACTGCATTAAAGCACGGGTTAAACCGTGACGGATAGCGCCAGCCTGACCGGAGATACCACCGCCAGTAACAGTGACGTAGATGTCGAACTTGCCGTTAAGGTCGAGGAGCTCTAAAGGTTGAGCAACAACCATACGTGCAGTTGGACGGCCAAAGTACTGCTCGAGGGTACGACCGTTAATAGTCATCTGACCATTGCCCTGCTTGATGAATACACGAGCAGTGGAGTTCTTGCGGCGACCGGTGCCGTAGTACTGATTTGCAGCCATTTGCTAATGCTCCTTATAACTTGAGTTCCTGAGGTTGCTGTGCGGTGTGATTGTGAGTCTCACCAGCGTAAACCTTCAGCTTACGGAACATAGCACGACCTAATGGGCCCTTTGGCAGCATACCGCGAACGGCAGTCTCTAACACCTGCTCAGGCTTACGGACGATTAACTTATCGAAGGACTCTGCCTTGATACCACCTGGGTAACCAGTGTGGTGGTAGTACATCTTGTCCTGAGCCTTGTTGCCAGTAACCTTGATCTTAGAAGCGTTGATTACGATGATGTAATCACCAGTATCCATGAATGGGGTGTACTCTGGCTTGTGCTTGCCACGAAGACGTGATGCGATTTCAGTTGCAACACGGCCTAAGGTTAAGTCGGTTGCGTCAATAACAAACCAATCACGCTTAATGGTAGATGGCTTGGCTACGAAAGTTTTCATTAAAAAACCCTTTGATTTGAAGGACGAATCCTTTAAAACATTCAGCTTTCGCTGAGCTCAAAATAACAAGCATTCCCATGCTTGCATCAAATTATTCGGGTGGGAAACCGCATAACTCGATAAGAGGGGCGCAAAGATTATACATTGTTTAGCAAAATAAGCAAGCAGTGATCACGCTTTTTTGCCCTTATTTTTCAGCATCAGCGGAAGAAGGCAAATTCACATCTATCTTGCAACTAAAGATCACCACTAGCTGTAAGTGCACCGTCTGCCAATTTAAAGCTTGCAACCAAAGATCACCGCTAGCTACGAGTGCACCCTCTGTTAATTTAATGCGAGCATTTAAGATCTCCACTTTAGTCACATCTCTTAATGAGCACATAAGCTTGACCATACTCTACAAACGCGCCCTAACAAGTACGCAAAACCGGTCCAACAGAACTTTAAGATCAAAACGTATATAAGCCTTGAGTGTATGTAGAACAGGATCATGAGCCTTAAATCGCTCGATAAGTTCATTTGATGTGATGGGCGTAAAAGTTGTGCTTAAAGGGGGCTAATTAGAGGGGACTCAAAAGTGATTTGAAAAATGAAAAATTAGAAAAGCTAGGTTCTGTAATGACTTTCGTGCAACTTGTATACTAGTTGACGACAGAAACTCTATAAGAGACAAGCAATTACTGTTATAATAGCTTGTTTTTGCTAACAAGGAAATTCAGGACTGTTTCTGATATTAACATGTAAGTTTTGTTAGGCATTTAGAATCTGTCTTGCGCAGCTTCAACTTGCACACAATACGATCATGCTAAGTCTAAATTGTCTCTTACTTCGCTTGTGCTTTATCTAAGACTGCCATCTACATGGCAGCATTGGTGGGAAACTTTCGCTCTGACTCTATACTTTAGAGGGTCATAGAGTGGCACAGTGACTAAAACCATCAAAGAGTAGCCATTCTCCTTAGTGCTTTACATCTCTATTAAGAGCAAAAAGCACCAAGACAATAGTCTTGTTGAGCATAGCTACTGATTGTATGGGGCACTGTATTAGGTTAAAGCCGTCGAAGTAACAGTTCAGCTTGTATATGCAGCGCTATAACACTGTAACGTACTCATTAAGATCATAGAGCTAATCAAGTATTAGCCCTTATTGAGGGTCTCATGCTTTCAAGTAGATCTTAGATGCGTACCTAAAGCTTCTATTGAGCGCTCATCATGGCTTTAACTAGTATCAAATCTGAATTACTGTTGCAGGCTATTTCAACACTAGGATCTGTTTAAGCTTATTTAGATAGCGATCTTATATCTGCCTATCTAAGATCAAGCCATTCTCGATGGCTTTTTAATAAGCTTGTTAGGACATGGGATGTTTAAACTGCAGCTCCATATCAAATTGTCCATACTATGCACTTAAGTATGACTCTTATCCTATCTAGAAACACTCTAGTGATTGAAGCAATGGTAGCACTACGTTAATCCTGATAGCTTCTGTATAGAACTAGTAAGTAGTTACTGCAAATACAGACACTAAGGTCATGTACCAACACTCTAATAACCTACATTAGTGGGTATAGCTCTTTATATTTCCATGTCTACTGATGGGAAATACTAGATCTAAACAGCACTGTAACTTAGGTTGTTTGATTAAGTGCATTGACCATAGTCATATATCAGCTCATCACATCTACGCCGATAATAGGACGGCATCAAGTAAATGCAGTGAGTTCAGCCTGACATCAAATCAACCTTGGCCTAAGATCATAGCGATCATGGCTAGGTTAAATTTGCTCTTTCTTGTCAGTTAATCTGTTCATACTACAGCTATCCACGTGTTTGTTATCTTCGTGATGTTGCCAGACCTGGCCTCATACTAACTAATAGGCTCATGAGTCACTTTGATTGATGATTGTAGTTAGTCTAGAGACATGCATTGTCAGAACTGTAGATGACCTGCTCTAAGTTGTTATGACTTTAAGATCACAAGATTTTGCTCTTGAAAGTTCTTTAAGCAGCGTCAATTACTACTTTTCTTTGAATGTTTGCTGTATGAAACCACTTAATTGCCTTGTCAGATCAATATTGCCTAGGCTAGCTAAGATGTGATTATCCTTAATTGTTCGCTATACATCAGGACATAAGCCTTATGTACATAGCACTCAAGGATGCCCCCTTAGTTATGAGCACTGCACTATTGTGCTCATTGAAAGTTAGACCCGTATAAGTTTTGTATAGCGCTTAAATTAAGTGCTCTGAAAATTTAGCGTAAGTTAAAACTCTTAAGTGTTTGCATACATAAAATGAAGATACGCATATAGCACGTGCACTTGAGGACAAGCTTGTGCTGTTATATTTTTTAAAGCGCTTACTAATGCTGATTCCAGTGTTATTCTGCGTATCCGTGCTGGTGTTCTTGATCATGAGAGTGTTCTCTCCGGATCCAGCTTTAATCGTTCTTGGTCAACACGCTACTACAGAGGCAATTAATGCCTGGCGTGAGAGCATGGGTTTTAATGAGCCACTTCTCACTCAGTACTACAACTACATGGTTGCTATGTTCAATGGTGATTTTGGTACCTCATTCTTTACCAATACTCCAGTTACTACCGAGATCATGGCCCGTCTGCCAGCCACTATCGAACTTGCAGTTTTAGCCATCATCATTGCATCTATTGTGGGTGTTATCTTCGGCGTTATCTCCGCTGTTAAAAAGAACTCCCTTATCGATAACTTCACCATGACTACAGCCTTAATTGGTGTGTCTATGCCTGTATTCTGGCTGGGTATGTTATTGATTATCTTATTCTCAGGCATTTTGCACTGGGTCCCATCAGGTGGTCGTATTGACACTCTGATGCGTCCTTATGATGGTACTGGCTTCTACTTATATGACACCTTAATCATTGGTGATTTTGAAGCCTTCTTTAATGCACTGCAGCACGCTGCTCTCCCAGCTATTACCCTTGCTTGCTACTCAATGGCGATCATCACCCGTATGACTCGTTCAAGCATGCTTGACGTGCTCCACCAAGACTATATCCGCACCGCTAAGGCCAAAGGCTTACCACCAGTTAAGGTAATCGGTCGTCACGCCTTTAGAAATGCGCTCTTACCAATCATTACCGTTATTGGTCTGCAGTTTGGCGGCTTACTCTCTGGTGCTGTGCTTACCGAAACCGTATTCTCATGGCCAGGTATCGGTGCTTACTCTGTAGAAAGTATCATGCGTTCAGACTTCCCAGTTATCCAGGCTGTAGTACTGATCGTTGCATTCATCTTCGTATTCATGAATCTGGTGGTTGATCTGCTCTACGCAGCATTAGATCCACGTGTTAAGTATGGTGCTGAGGGACAGAACTAAATGACTGAAATCGCCATGAAAAAGCCACGTTCCTCTCGTTGGGGCGACATGTGGGCTTCTATATCCTCAAACAAAGCAGCTTTACTTGGTCTGATGATCATCTGTCTGCTTGTTAGTATTGCTGTAGTTCTGACTATTACTCAGGCTATGGGCATTAACATTCTGCCTTATGATCCTAATCAGGCCAACATGGAAAAAGCATTCATTGCTCCATGTGCTGAGCACTGGTTTGGTACTGATCAGCTTGGCCGTGACATCTTCTCTCGTGTCCTCGATGGCACCAAGATCTCCTTAAGCGTAGGCTTAGCTGCAGTTACTATTTCTTTAGTAGTAGGCACTATCTTAGGTGCTATGGGTGGCTTCTACGGTGGTCGCCTTGATAACATCATTATGCGTGCTATGGATGTGGTCTTATCTGTTCCATCCATCCTTTTAGCAATTGCCTTCATGGCAGCTATGGGTCGTGGTTTAGATAAGGCTGTTTTAGCTATCGGCCTCGTATCTATTCCTGAGTATGCTCGTATTGCACGTTCATGCGTTATGTCTGTAAAGGCTAACGATTATATTCAGGCAGCTGTAGTTACTGGTGATAGCAATCTGCGTATCATCTTCCGCCACATTCTGCCTAATATCACCTCTCCAATCGTGGTCCGTGCTACTTTAGGTATTTCTACTGCTGTGCTTGATACTGCTGCTTTAGGCTTCTTAGGCCTCGGCGTGCAGCCTCCATTTGCTGAGTGGGGTGATATGCTTGCTCGTTCACGTAGCTTTATCTTCTCTGCTCCTTATACCCTGATCTTCCCTGGTCTTGCGATTACTCTGACCGTGCTTGCTTTCAACCTATTTGGTGACGGTCTGCGCGATGCTTTAGATCCGCGTTCAAGACGCCGCTAGTAGGAGTACACAATGTTACTTGAAGTTGAACATTTATCCACTGAGTTTGCTACCCGTCGTGGCCCGGTTCGTGCCATTCGCGATGTTAGCTTTAGCATTGATAAAGGCGAGATCTTAGCTTTAGTAGGCGAGTCAGGTTCTGGTAAGTCTGTAACCTCTCTGTCTATCATGGGCTTATTAGCCTCTAACGGTCGTGTTGTTGAAGGCTCAAAGATTAACTTTGACGGCATCAATCTGCTCGAGCAAAGCGAGCGCAAGATGCAGCAAATTCGTGGCAACCGCATCTCGATGATCTTCCAGGAGCCAATGACCTCCTTAAACCCAATCTTTACTGTGGGCGATCAGATCTTAGAGAGCATTCGACTACACACTAATCTGTCTAAAAAAGAAGCCCAAGAAAAGCTCTTGGACTTAATGGACACTGTTGGTATCCCTAATCCTGCAAAGCGCGTTAAAGACTATCCTCACCAGATGTCTGGTGGTATGCGTCAGCGTATTATGATCGCTATGGCTATGGCATGTCAGCCACAGCTGCTCATTGCTGATGAGCCTACTACCGCTTTAGACGTTACTATTCAGGCACAGATTCTTGATCTCATTTACCGCATGAGAGAGCAGTTCAACATTTCTGTACTGCTGATTACTCATGACTTAGGCGTTGTGGCTGAGGCTGCAGATCGTGTTGCAGTTATGTACTGCGGCCGTATTGTAGAAGAAGGCAGCACCAATGAGATCTTAACCGACCCTAAGCATCCTTATAGCTTAGGCCTGTTAAAGTCCATTCCTCGTTTAGATGAGCAAAGCGAGCGTCTGTTTATGATCCCTGGTATGGTTCCTCCTCCAGAGGAGATTCCAGAGGGCTGTGCTTTTGCCGATCGTTGTGAGCATGCTCGCGCTGAATGCCGCGCTTCATTACCTGAGCTTATTACTATGGATAAGCGCAAGGTACGTTGCTTCAACTACATTGAAAAGAAAGACGTTTAAGGAGCTGTAAATGACTGATATTCAAAACAATGCAGCTGCTTCAGACAAGAAAGACGATAGAGAAGTTCTGCTTTCTCTTCGTGGACTAAGCAAGCACTTCGAGCTCAAGAGCGGTCTTTTAAATCGTAATAAGACTTACTTAAAGGCTGTAGATAACCTCACCTTAGATATCTACAAAGGCGAGTGTTTTGGTCTTGTGGGTGAGTCTGGTTGCGGTAAGACTACTTTAGGTAAGATGATTGCTGGTCTTTACAAGCCAACTGCCGGTGAGATCATATACAACGGCGTTAACTTAGGCGGCATTACTCGTAATGAGCGCCGTAAGTACGCACGTGACATTCAGATGATCTTCCAAGATCCATACTCATCTTTAAACCCACGTATGACTGTTGAAGAGATCATCTCTGAGCCAATGATCGTCAATAAGACTCACCACGGTGCTGAAGTTGGCAAACGTGTTGAGTACTTACTTGAGTGCGTAGGTTTAGCTAAGCAGTACAAGACTCGTTACCCACATGAGTTCTCTGGCGGTCAACGTCAACGTATTGGTATTGCTCGTGCCTTAGCCGTGTCACCACGTCTTATCGTATGTGATGAAGCGGTATCTGCTTTAGACGTGTCAATTCAGGCCCAGATCTTAAACTTACTTGATGATCTTAAGAGCGAGTTTGGTCTTACCTATTTATTCATTGCACACGGCTTAGCTGCAGTTAAGCATATCTCTGATCGTATTGGTGTTATGTACTTAGGCTCTTTAGTAGAAGTAGCTCCAGAAGAAGCTATCTACGATCGTCCTCTGCATCCTTACACCAAGTCATTGATCTCTGCGATCCCAATTATCGATCCAACTAAGCGTAAAGATCGTATCTTGTTAAAGGGCGACTTACCAAGTCCAATCGATCCACCAAAGGGCTGTCGTTTTAACACCCGTTGTTTTATCGAAGATTGCCCATACAAGCAAGATACCCAAACCTTAGTGCACATGGACAACCATATTGTGGCCTGTAAGTATGTAAGTGAAGCTAATAAGAAATAGCCTCATAGCGTCTTTAACTTGCTAACAAACATGCCACTAGATAAGGGTGTAAACCTAAGCAAAACCATAATGGTCAAGCGTATACATACCCACGCTTAGCACTTTATTGATAGCCCATAGCGCTGTGCCTATTGAACGCTGTGGCTAGCTTGTCCTAATACGTGCATATTCAAGGTTTACATTGCCTAGCGCACTAACAATACATCTATAAGCAAAGGCAGGGATCATCATGGCCCCTGCCTTTCTTTTTATATATTCACGCAAACAAGCATCAGCACATCTACAGCACAAGTAACATCCTCGACAAGCGCTCTAATCAAGCAGCCCATATCAAATCACCCCAAGCTGTCCCCCAAAAAACAATCAATAACACTAGCAGCTTGCGCGAACACAGACCGAAGCAAGTTTGATAATAGTTAGTTTATATACTGCATATACAAGAATCACATAAATAAACACCACGTATATAAACAACAGACCTCTCTAATAATTACATAAGATAACTACTACAAATGGCCGGCAATGCAGATAAAAGCACAAGACACGTCCACAAAAAGCAGCCTACCTACTATTACTCCCAAATTGTTTAAACACCCCTATGCACGTAACTATGCACGTAAGCTGTTGATTATGTATTTTGATGTAGGAAGATGCGCCTATCTATCTGATTCCGTTTTATAAATCGCATATATATGCGATTTCATACAAACAAAGAATCGTTTCACAGTAAATTAGGACTTGACATAATACGATCTCAGTACAGCTAAGGCGCGTCTAAAATTAGTCTTTATAAAGACCATATGATCTTGTATGACAATTTGCCGATACAGGGGACTTCCCAAAATTAATCGCTCGACGCTCCTCTCATGTAAATCGTAAGCGCTAAAAATCAAGATCTAAAAGCAGCAAAATTTGTAAATAAATCTAGTAATTGATCGTATATACTCCATTTCCCAAACTTTGCAAGCGAGCAAAAGACTGCAAAGAATCATTTAATTTTGAGCTCCTAGATAGACATATGAGTGCTCTGCCTACAAGGCCGAGCCTCGCTAACTTACAGTTAATAACAACATAAGCGGCATCAGCGTGCTAGAGGTCTTAACCCTACCACATGAACTTAGGTGCCCCTTCGTTAAAGCAATGCGCTTATACCATGCTCTACTGCATGCTGTCGCGTAAATGGTGGGCACTACTATGCTCTACTGCATATCGTCGCGTAGATGATGGGTGCTGCAATGCTTTATACGCTGCTCTATAGAAGGTCTCTCTAGTGTTACCTACGGGTATTGAGCAAACAAAATGAATGAATAACTAACTGGTTGCTGAGCAACTTAGCTAACCATAAATAGATGGTCATACATTTATGAATGGCCTTAGGTAAAGCGCTTTTGGTAACTGTATCGTTTATATTTGAAAATCGAGGTCGATATGTACGTAGAACCAGAAACTGGACGCACCATCTTTGGCTTTTGGAATGAGGACGAACAAAAGTGGGAACTTGACTTTCCTGGGCTCGTAAACATCAAGCTTCTCGTTCTATCGGCTCGTAAACGTGAAGAATTAGGCCCTCAATCAAATGTTAAGATCGATGACTCTTGTGTTGATATGGACGAATTAACTGATGAAGTTAACAACACAGATTGGTCAGAAATCAATGAGGATATCAAGATCGCGATTGGAGAACTGGAAGCCCGCGCTAAAGACCTCATCAATGCAGAAAAAGAGCAAGAAACTTCATCTGTGAGCGATTCAGAGCAATCAGATAGATTATCTCAAAGCCATGGTGAAGACGAGGCGTACGATACATTGTCGAACTTTGCCCTGTTTGGCCATTGGGACTATCAGAATATGCAGTGGGTGTTTACAAAAGAACAACGCATTGCACTTGATGTACTCTATGAAACAGCAGTACAACATATTGATGAAGATCCTGAGTCTTTAGGTCTTTTTGTAGAATCAAAAGATAATTTCACTGCACAAGAGATTGCCGATATCGAAGCTGAAATCAAAGCCAATATGGAAGATGAGGATCAGCATAAGCTTGATATTGCTAACCTTGAGATTGACTACCGCGTTAAGCAACTGATGGAAACTCATAAACGCTGCCACGACCACACATTAAAACAAGACTTTACTGCAGATGAGCTTATCAAGATAAGCTCTACTCTTAAAGAACAGGGCCTTAAGCACAGTGCACTGCAAGAGCTGCGCAATGCCCTGCGTAAAGCTATAGATACTCGCATAAAGAACATCATTAACCCTAAGCTTCCCATCATTAAGCAAGAGGCCGAAAAGACCTATCAGCGCCTCATGGGCATTGTAGCCTAGCTAATAAGGGCGGCTCACACTATAGCAACCAATACCATATACATGTGCATCACCTCGCACGATCTAAAAAGGGAGCTTATAGCTCCTTTTTTTATCCCATCGTGCTTAAGCTCATAGCAACGCCTCATAACGCTAACGACCACAGTAATACACGCTCAACTCTTTGATACTCCCTGCACTAAAGGATCTCAGACACGTTAGAGCTATGAGAGCTCTTTGAATAAACACATAACTAAGTGCTGCCATATTGTTTAGCGCTACTTAAAGTTTAAGAAGAGCTTAACCTGCTAAGAATTTGCTGGCAAAGCTTAAGACAGACCTTATACTCTTAAACCCCATAGCAGAGCTGTATTTGATCGATATTTGGAAAGAGCATATATAAGCCGTTTAAGCTATGATATATGCATGCATCTGCATGATCCGGACATGTAGTTTTTGTATTACGCTAACCACAAAAGTTAACGGTA